>JAYTRQ010000342.1:0-5254 GCA_043746125.1 Armatimonadota bacterium
CCGTCGCGCTGCCCCCTTTCACACCTCCCGCCGACCAGGTGACGCCGGCGAGCGGCACTCCGCTGACCTGGGCTGAAAATTGGAGGGTCGTCCCCAGAGCCGCCTGCGGCGTGGCAGGCTTGACGACGATGCTCTGTGCCTGGCAGAGGCTGACGGACGTCAGCATCAGGCCCAGCAGAAGCCAAACAACAATTCCAAATCGTTTCATCTGACTGATCCTTTTCTGGGACGTTCCCTTCGTGTCGGGATAGTCCCCTCGTCATTGAGTCGTGCGAGATTTGAGTCGTGCGAGATTTTCGGAGCCTCTTGAAGCTGCCTCCGCCCACGAACCGCGTGTCCCTGATCGAGACTACGAGAGGGCAGGGCGTTTGCTTCGGCGCGCGACACTCCAGAAACGGTCCGCCGACATCACTCCGCTCCGCTCAGTGTGTAGGAAAACGCCGCGCAGGACCGTTCCGGGGGTGTCTGGTGTCAGCATACACCTTCAAGCGTGACGCCGGCGTTGACGGGGAAGCAGGAAAAGCGTGACGGATCCGCGTATCTAGCAGACAACCATGCACGAAGACCTTCATTCGACCGATGTCCGCAGCCGGAAGGAAGGAGCCGCCCCGCTGGGGCAGCCCGCCGATGGGTCACGCGCCGTCGAGACGTACGCGCTCCGTGTCCGCCTATTTGGGCCTTTCGGGGCCTGGGTGGAAGGCCGGCCGCTGCCGCGCCTGCGCTCGCGCAAGGGCCAATGGCTTCTGGCCCTGCTCGCTCTGAGGGAAGGCCGTCCCGTCGAGCGTACATGGCTGGCTGGGACGCTCTGGCCGGAAACGACCGAGGAGAACGCGCTGGTCAGCCTCCGGCAGACGCTCACCGACCTGCGGCGGGCGCTCGGGAGGGAGGGCGTTCGCATCACGTCCCCCACCACCCGGACTCTGGCCTTTGACGCGGCGGACGCCTTCGTGGACGCGCTGGTTTGCGATGCGGCGCTGCGACAGGGGGATCCGGCCGCTCTGGAGCGGGCGGTGGCGCTCCAGAAGCGGCCTCTGCTGGAAGACTGCCTGGAAGAGTGGGTGGCGGCGGAGCGGGAGTCACGCAGCCGGGGCTGCCTCGCGGCGCTTCAGACTCTGGCATCGGCGGCGCTCGCTCAGGGTGAATTCGCCGCTGCCGTGCCTCATTTGCGGCGCATCATCGCATCCGACCCTTACCACGAAGTCGCGCAGCGCGACCTCCTGACCGCGCTGGCCCGCAGCGGCGAGTTAGGCGCGATGCTTCTCGCTTACCGTGAACTGCGCCTTCTGCTCCAGCGCGAGTTTCGGGCTGAACCCGCGTCGGAGACACGCGCTCTTTATCAGCGCCTGCGGGCCGAAGCGCTTGCCCCCTCCAAAGGAGCGGCCTCGGAGGCCGCGACGGTGCGCGTGAGGACCGCGTCGACCGGCCTGCTGCCCCGGCCGCTGACGGAACTGGTCGGCCGAGAGCAGGAGGTGAAGGCAGTCAGCGCCCTGCTGTTCGGGGCACGCCTGGTGACGCTGACGGGGCCGGGTGGCGTGGGCAAGACGCGGCTGGCGATCCAGGTAGCCGAGGCCTGGGCGGAGGATCAGCCCGATGGGGTCTGGTTCGTGGACCTGGCCCCCCTGACCGACGAGGCTCTGGTGCCACGCTCGGTGGCCGCCGTGCTGGAGGTACAGGAGGAGCCGGGCCGGCCACTGTCCGAGACGCTGGCGGCGGCCCTGCGCCCCCGGCAGCTGCTGCTGATCCTGGACAACTGCGAGCATCTCCTGAGCGCCTGCACCGCCCTCGCTGCCTGCCTGCTCGCCGCCTGCCCCAACCTGCGCCTGCTGACCACCACCCGCCAGGCCCTGGGCCTGACGGGTGAGGCTGTTTGGGCGGTCCCCTCCCTGTCCGTGCCGAGCCTCCAAGACGGCGTGACCGTGGACGCTGTGGCACGCGCAGAAGCCGTCCAGCTGTTCGTTGAGCGGGCGGATGCCGTGCTCACGGGCTTCACGCTGACGGCGGGCAATGCTCAGGCTGTCGCCCACGTCTGTCGCCGGCTGGACGGCATCCCCCTCGCCATCGAACTCGCGGCGGCGCGGGTCAGGATGTTGTCGCCGGAGCAGATCGCCGGCCGGCTTGATGACCGCTTCCGCCTGCTAACCCAGGGCAGTCGGACGGCCCTGCCCCGGCAGCAGACTCTCCGCGCGGCGGTAGACTGGAGCTACGATCTGCTTTCCAAGCCGGAACGTCTGCTGCTGGCGCGTCTCTCGGTGTTCGCGGGCGGGTGGACGATGGAGGCGGCGGAGGCGGTCTGCTCAGGGAACGGCCCAGAGGATGGATTGGAACAGGCGGACGTCCTGGACGTGCTGACCGGGCTGGTGGAGAAGTCGCTCGTGGTGGTGCAACCGGAGGCGGAACCGGAGCGACGCTATCGGCTACTGGAAACGATGCGCGATTATGGCCGCCAGCGACTGAAAGAACACGGGGACGAGGAAGGGACGCTGCGCCGGCACCGGGACTACTACCGGCGACTGGCGGAACGGGCCGAGGCAGGCTGTCGCGGGCTGGAACAGGCCGACTGGCTCAACCGACTCGCGTGCGAGCATGACAACCTGCGGGCCGCGCTCCGTGATTACCAGGCCCAGGGCCGGACGCGGGAGGACGATGGGAGTGACCCCGGCCTTGATCTCGCCAACGCATTACGGGCGTTCTGGGACATGCGCGGACATTGCCGCGAAGGGCGTCAGTGGCTCCAATCTTTGCTGCAAACGGACGTCGGGACGAAGGCACAGCGTGCGGGCGCGTTCAAGAACCTCGGCCTCCTCGCGATGGCGGAAGCCGACACCGAAGCGGCCTGCGTCGCCTACGCCCAGAGCCTGGCCCTGTTCCGCCGGGCCAACAACCGGCGTGGGATTGGTGACGTCTTGAACAACATGGGCATTGTGGCTTGGTGGCGGGCCGACTATGCCGGCGCACGCGCACTTTATGAAGAAAGCCTGGAAATAGACCGCGATTTGGGTGATCGGTACAGTCAGGCCGGCGTCCTCGGGAATTTAGGGCTTGTCGCACAATGCCAAGGGGACTACGCTCAGGCGCGGCTGTTCCTGGAACAAAGCCTCGTGCTGCGCCGCCTGGTCGGTGATCAGCGGGGGATCGCGAACGCTCTCGTCAATCTCGGCGTCGTCAACCTGGAGGACGACAATCACCAAGCGGCTGCCAAGTGCTGTGAACAAAGCTTGGCGCTCTTTCAGACGCTGGGGCAGAAGGACGGCATCGCCGTGTCGCTGACGTATCTAGGCTGTCTTGCGTTGGAAGACGGCGCATCCGTTCGGGCGCGCGCACTGCACAGTGATGCCCTTGACTTGTTTCGGGAGTTGGGAGACAACCGGCGTATCGCGGATTGCTTAGGGAACCTGGCGGAAGTCTCGCTTGCCCAGGGGGACTGTGATCAGGCACACACTCTCTACCGGGAGCAGCTCCTGCTGCGGGCGAAAGTGGGAGAAAAGAGGCCGCTGGCCGCTTCCTTTGAAGGCCTGTCGCGCTTGGCAATGGCGCAGCGCCAACAAACCCGATCGGTACGGCTTTTCAGCATCGCAGACGCGCTCCGGGTCGAGATCAGTTCGCCGCTGCCGCGCACCGAGCGCCAGCGGCGGCAACGGGACTTGGAAAGCCTGGGCGAGACGCTGGGCAAAGCACTGTTTACTCAGGAGTGGGAGGCGGGGCAGACAATGGTTCTGGAGGAGGCGATCGAGTATGCCTTGCGCGAGGAACGTTCGGGACTCTCACCTAGAGCCACCGCGTCCTGAAGTCACTGACAATCAAGCTCCAGTTGCCTGCCGCGTTCGGTGCGCGGATGGCTGTGTGGCCCGACACGCTGTCCCCCACGCAGTCGGGGTCCAGACACCGGAGCAAAGACGGTCCGAGTTCAGATGGGCGCTGTCCACGTCTAGGGTGGGGGCGTAGCCGCCGGGAATATCGCCCAAGGAACGCCACCAGTCGGGCCGCCTCGCCCCGGCCCGGGCGTTTCCGGGTACAATGGCGGCATGTCGTCCGTGCTCCGCTTTTTTCGCGGCCTGAATCTGCTGCTGCTGTTTTTCCCGATCAGCCTCGCCCTGCAATTCTCCCACGGCGTAAACCCCCTCTGGGTCTTCCTGGCCGCCGCCCTCGCAATTGTCCCCCTGGCGGGGCTGATGGGGAACGCGACGGAGGAGTTGGCGAAGCATCTGGGGGCATCGTGGGGGGGGCTGCTGAACGCGACGTTCGGGAACGCGACAGAGCTGATCATCGGGCTGTTCGCGCTGCGCCAGGGGAGCGAGTTGATCCCGCTCGTCAGGGCGTCTATCGTCGGCTCCATCGTGGGGAACCTGCTGCTCGTGCTGGGTGCGAGCATTTTGGCGGGCGGGCTAAAGCACAAGATTCAGACGTTCAACCAGGATCAGGCCGAGTCGCACGCGATCAACCTTCTGCTGGCGACGCTGTCTCTGGCCGTGCCAGCGATCTTCGTGGAAGCGTTTCACCGGAGCAAAAGCCCAGCGAACCCGGACGTCGAGGCGCTGTCGCTATGGGTATCGGGCATCCTACTGGTCGTCTATTTGGCGTCACTGTGGTTCTCGCTGCGGACGCACGAGTCGCTGTTCCGGGACTGCGAGGAGGAGGCCGAGGAAGACCCGCCCCGCTGGAACAAGCGGACGGCGATGGGCGTGCTGGGGACGGCCACGGCGTTGATCGCGATCGAGAGCGAGCTGCTGGTGGGGAGTGTTCAGGGAGCGGCGCACGCGCTGGGCTGGAACCAGTTCTTCATCGGAATTATCGTGGTGGCAATCATCGGGAACGCGGCGGAGCATTCGACGGCGGTCTGGATGGCGATGAAGAACAAGATGGACGTGACGATGAACATCGCCATCGGATCGTCCACGCAGATCGCCATGTTCGTCGCGCCCGTTCTGGTGTTCGTCAGCCTGCTGTTCCACCACCCAATGACGTACATCTTTTCGGTGCCGGAGATGACGGCTATCGGGTTCAGCGTGATCATCACAGCGTTTATTGCGGGCGACGGCAAGTGTCACTGGCTGGAAGGGGCGCAGCTTCTGGCGGCGTACGCGATTATCGCGCTGGCGTTTTACTTCCTGCCGCCGGGGTAGGGATGCGTCGGGGGACAGTGGAGAGTCGGATCCTATCCCTGGCCCGTTCACGTTCGTTCCGTGCCGGTCCCTTCCCTCCTCTCCAAAGCCCGTCCCTCCTCTCCAAAGCCCTTCCCTCCGAGGGAAGGGACCGG
>JAYTRQ010000343.1:0-1594 GCA_043746125.1 Armatimonadota bacterium
GGGAAACCTTTCGTGGGCATTGCTTAACTTGGAACTACACCACACCCTACGCCATCTCATACTCGGCGTTGATGGCGGCGTAATCTTCGGGCGTGCCGACATCGCGCCAACTGCCTTGCAGCTCAATCCCCTTAGCCTTGTGCCCCGCCTGGATCATGGCCGTGATGGCGTCGGGTAGTTCGTATTCGCCCCGCGCACTCGGAACGATCTTGGCTGTATACTCGAAGATGAGCGGGTCGAAGACGAACAAGCCGGCGTTGTTCCAGTGCGTCGTCGCCGTTCCCTTGGGGGGCTTTTCTTGAATCCGCTCGATGACGTGGCCCTCATCGAAGTAGACGGCCGCGCCCGCCCAGGGATCATCCACCCAGTTCAGGCCGACGTAGGCCTTGATCTCGCTCAGGCCGGTTTGGGCATACTCCGCGGCAAAGCGGGCGTAGTTAGCCGGGTCCAGCATGATGTCGCCGTAGGTCATCAGGAACGGCGTATCGGCCAGGACGTCTCGGGCCGTGTTGACGGCATCCCCCACCCCGCACGGCGTCTCCTGCGGCACGTACTGGACGTGCCAGCCCCAGCGGGAGCCGTCGCCCAGGTAGCCTTGCAGAACATCGGCTTTGTAGCCGGTGATCAGGACGAACTCGCGGATGGGCGTCTGCGCGGCGATGCCGGTCAGGATGCGCTCGATCATGGGGACGCCACCAATGGGAATCATCGGCTTGGGCTGGTTCGCGGTCAGCGGGCCGAGGCGGGTGCCACGCCCAGCGGCGAGTAAAAGTGCTTTCATAAGAGTGTCTCCAGAGAGGCCCCTTGCCCCTACGGGTCCTAATCTGGCTCCCCAGAATTGGGGTGGGGGACCGTCATTCCATCCGTGCGTACTTCAAGGCGTCGGCGCATTCGCAGATGCGAGCGTCCGGCATCTGCGCCAGCATCGTTTTCAGCACTCGCTTGACGTTCGCCGTGTTCTGGGATAGGACGTGCAAGACGTCGTGAACGGACACGGCGGCCGTGTCAGAGACCAGCCCGGCGTCATAGTCCGTCACCAGCGAGATCGTGACGTAGCACAGCGCCAGTTCACGGGCCAAAATTACTTCCGGGTACTGGGTCATGGTGACCACGTCCCAGCCCATCCGGGTGAACCAGTGGCTTTCGGCCTTCGACGAAAAGCGCGGGCCTTGAATGACGACTGACGTCCCGGCCGGATGGACGGTGACGCCGCTCTGCCGGGCGGCATCCAGGGCCAGCGCCCGCATCTGCGGGCAGTAGGCTTCAGCCGACGAGACGTGGGTGGCGATCGGGCCGTCATAGAACGTGTCCGCCCGCCCCGTCGTCCGGTCCACGAACTGGTCGGTCAGGACGAAATCACCCGGCGCGATATGAGCCTGCAAAGAGCCAACGGCGCTCGGAGCAAGCACGCGGGTCACGCCCAGGCTATGCAGCGCCCACAGATTCGCCTTGTAGGGGACTTTGTGCGGCGGCAGCGAGTGCGACCGGCCGTGCCGGGGCAAGAAGGCGACCTGGCGGCCCGCGACGGTCATCAGCGTGACCTTGTCGCTCGGCGGGCCGTAGGGCGTCTCGACCTTGATCTCCTCCACGTCTC
>JAYTRQ010000344.1:0-5248 GCA_043746125.1 Armatimonadota bacterium
GGTACGACGCCGCTTTCTCTGGCCCTGTCCCACTTCGCACCGGCGCGAGCGGCCCAGGCATGGCAGCTCGGGGCGGACAATGCCATCATGCGCCTGCCGGACGTGCCGGTGACACGGACGGGCCTGTCTGCCGTCCTGCCCGCGCAGAGCGTCACTTTGTACGTTATTCCCGCCGCCGCGCCGCGCTAAAGGCGAGACGCTATGCCGGACCTCTACACCATCGGATATGGGGGCGCTGCCCAGAGCGCCCTGCTCCAAACGCTGTTGTTCCACGACGTCCAGACCCTGCTGGACATCCGCGAACTGCCCCAGAGCCGCAAGCCCGGCCTGTCCAAGACAGCCTTGGTCCAGGCGGCGGCGGACGTGGGCATAGATTCCGCCCATGTCCGCGCCCAGGCCGAGCGCTGCTGCCTGCTGTGTTACGAGGCGAACGCCTATTTGTGCCACTCCTGGTTCGTCGGAGAACGGGTAGTGGAGAGGAGCAGTGGCATATTGACACTGGTTCATCTGAACGTGGGAGATTTCGGCCCCCCTTGGCAATACCCCGCCGTACCGGCGACACTGTAAACGTACAGTAGACATCTAAGTAATAAAGGCCCCTTCAGCCTGGCCCCGAACGGAACCATGTCCCTACACACACGGGTAGTATAATTCAGGCGAGGGATACCCCCGCCCCACGGCCGCTCCCTGACGAGCGGGCCTCAAAGGAGACACCCCACGATGGCAGAACTGGACCTGGCCGCGCACCTCCGCACGGCCACCGAATGGGCTTATAACAATCTCGTCAACGACCTGAACGCGCTGGACGAGGACAAGGCAAGCGGCAGCGTGGACGAAACGACCCGCCCCGCCATTAAGATGGTGGCCGAGTGCGGCTCCGTCAACGGCCTGATCGCCTCCCTGGTGGCGACCGGCGAAGCATCCCGGCCCACCCCCGAGCAGCGGGAAGCGTTCTTTAGCGCAATCAAGACGCGGGCGGACGCCCTGGCCGTGCTGGAAGACGGCACACAGAAACTCTACGCGGCCATTGACGCCACCGCGCTGGACACCTGGGGCGACCTGGTGACGACCCCCTTCGGCCCGTGGACGCGGGCGCGGGCGGCCAGCCTCGCCGCCCAGCACATGATGTATCACGACGGCCAGATCAACTCCCTGCACCTGCGCCACGGCGACACCGAGATGCACTGGCAGTAGGCTCCCGTTCCGCCCTTCTTCCCCTCATGTCCACTCCCTCTTTTCCTTCCTTCACTCTCTCCACTTGTGGGGAGAGTGGCGAACTTGTGAGCCGGGTGGGGCCCCTTCCCACGCACCCCGCCTTGACTCCTTCCCCCTCCCCGTGCCATACTAAGGGCGACTTTTCCAGGATACCGACCCGGAAACACGACCCCAATAGACGACCGGAACCCCGGCGAACCTCAAGGAGAAACACCCATCATGGCAGTGCGAGTCGGCATCAACGGCTTTGGCCGCATCGGACGCATCACTTACCGCGCCATCCAGGAGCGCTACCCCAACGGCGAGATCCAAGTCGTCGCCCTGAACGACCTCACCGACGCCAAGACCAACGCCCACCTGCTCAAGTACGACAGCAACTACGGCCCCTACAAGGGTGGTGACGTCGTCGCGCAAGACAAGGACATCGTCGTCAACGGCCAGAAGATCACCGTGTTCGCCGAGAAGAACCCCGGCGACATCCCCTGGGACAGCGAAGGCGTGGACATCGTCGTAGAAAGCACCGGCTTCTTCACCGACGCCACCAAGGCCGTCGCCCACCGTGAGCACGGTGTCAAGAAGGTCATCATCTCCGCGCCGGCAAAGAACGAGGACCTGACCATCGTGCTGGGCGTCAACGATAACGTGTATGACCCCGCTAAGCACCACGTCATCTCCAACGCCTCCTGCACCACGAACGGCCTGGCTCCCGTCGCAAAGCTCCTCAACGACAAATTCGGAGTGGAGAAGGGCCTGCTGACCACGATCCACGCCTATACCAACTCCCAGCGCACGGTAGACACCGCCGCCAAGGACCTGCGCGACGCCCGCGCCGCCGCCCAGAACATCGTCCCCTCGTCCACCGGCGCGGCCAAGGCCGTCGGCCTGGTCATCCCCGAACTCAAGGGCAAGTTCACCGGCATGGCCTTCCGCGTGCCCGTCTCGACGGTCTCGGTCGTAGACTTCACGGCGATCTTAGGCCGCGACGTCACCATCGAGGAGATCAACGCGGCGGCCAAAGAGGCCGCCGACGGGCCGATGAAGGGCATCTTGGAGTACACCGAGGAGGAGCGGGTCTCGACCGACCTGAAGGGCAACCCGCACTCGTCCATCTTCTCCGCCGTAGACACCATCGGGATCGGCAACTTCGTCAAAGTCGTTGCCTGGTACGACAACGAGTGGGGCTACTCCTGCCGAGTCGCTGACCTGCTCAAGTTCCTCGGCGACAAGGGCCTGTAAGCCTGTGTTACTGAGGAAATGGGGGCGCGGCTAATGCCGCGCCCCCTCTTCGTTTTTGCCCCCGTTCTTGACCTCCTACGGTGCCGTGGCGCTGACAGCGGCGCTCTGTGCCCCTATGCCTTTGGCGTTGATGGCGGTCACCTTGTCGTTGTACTTGGTGCTGACCGTCAGGCCCGTGTCGGTAAGTACGGCCACCTCACGTCGGTCCTGTAGGGCGTTGCCCCGAATGCCGCCGTGCCCACGCTCTGGTAGAGATTGTAGGAAGCGGCGCAGGCTGAGCCGGCCCAGTTCAGGTGGAGGGACTTGGAGCCGGCCGCTCCCGCCACGGAGGCCGGTCGAGACGGAGGGCACCTCGGCCGGCTTGGCCGGTGGGTCGGAGATGGCCTGGAAGGCGACGTTGCCGCCGCCTAGCCCCCAGTCGCCGGTGGAGCTCCAGTCCACATCGTAGTTGTTGCCGCCCGGCCCTGTGCCCGAACGGACGTTGCCGTTGTTGTCGGAGCGGTAGCCGGTCTGTCCGCCGTTGGCGGACGGGGAGGCGTGATAGGCGACGCCCTCGCCGGCGACGTCATAATCCTCCGCCTGGATCGTTCTGGGGATGCTCATCCCCTGTTCTAGGCGCCGCTGACTCCAGCGTCCATCGGTACATCAGCACTTTGGCTTGGGAATCCTCTTCGCTGACGATCAGATGTTCGTTGTTCGCCCGCTTGTAGGCGCGGACGCCGTAGGGGATGTCGTTCTGGACATGCTTGCCTCCGTTGTAGCCGGGTGCGAAGTCGAACGAGTTTCCGATCCAGTTTGTCACGGAGTAGAGTAGCTGATGGTCAGGCATGGCTTCTACCTGTGCCGTCGTCGGGGGCGCGGCCACAGGTGCGGTCTGGCCCCGACAGGAAGCGGCAGACGGAACGCATGAGGGAGTGCCTCTCGCGGGAAGATCGTGTGATCTTACCCGGTCAGTACGAACCATCGCCTGCGAGCGTGTCAAGAACTGACGGGACGAACTGAAGGAAAGTGGGCAGGCCATGCATTTCAAAGCATGGTCTTGATTTGGGGTTATTGGGCCCCGCGCAACCATCGCTTCTCCCAGTCGAGCGGGTATACTATCAGCGTTTTGCAGACTGACCCCAAGGTGGAGAATGATCTAATGAGTTTTAACAAGAAGACCGTGGAAGACGTGGATGTGGCCGGCAAGCGCGTTCTGGTGCGTGTGGACTTCAACGTGCCGCAGGACGACACGGAGGCGATCACCGACGACCGGCGTATCCGGGCGGCCCTGCCGACCATTGAGTACCTTGTCGGCAAGGGGGCGCGGGTCGTTCTGGCCTCCCACCTAGGCCGGCCCAAGGGCGGCCCGACGCCCAAGTACAGCCTCGCGCCCGTGGCCGAGCGCCTGGCGAAGCTTCTCGGGAAGCCCGTGCCGCTGGCCCCGGATAGCGTCGGCCCGGAAGTCAAAGCATTAGTAGACGGGCTGAAGAACGGCGACGTGCTGCTCCTGGAGAACGTGCGGTTCCACCCAGAAGAGGAAAAGAACGACCCGGCCTACGCTCAGAAGCTCGCCTCGCTGGCGGATGTCTACGTCAACGACGCCTTCGGCACGGCCCACCGCGCTCACGCCTCTACGGAGGGTGTTGCCCATCACCTGCCCGCTGTGGCGGGCTTCCTGCTCAAGAAAGAGTTGGACTACTTGGGCAACACGGTGGAGAACCCGGCCCGGCCGTTCGTGGCGATCTTGGGGGGCAAAAAGGTCCAGGACAAAATCCCTGTGATCGAGAGCCTCCTGCCCAAGGTAGACATGCTGATCATCGTCGGCGGCATGGCCTACACGTTCTTCAAGGCGCAGGGCCTGGAGATCGGCAACTCGCTCCTGGACGCGAGCAGCCTGGAATTCGTCGCTCGGGTGCAGGCGGAGGCCGGCGACAAGCTGATGCTGCCCGTAGACGTCATGGTCGTGGAAGGCAACCCGTTCGCCCCGGACCCAAGCACGCTTCAGACCAAAGTCGTGGGTGTCAAAGGCATCCCCGCCGGCTGGGAAGGGGTGGACATCGGCCCGGTCACGATCAAGGCCATCACGGCCGTTTTACAGGGGGCGAAGACGGTGATCTGGAACGGCCCGGCCGGCATCTTCGAGGTGGATCAGTTCGCGGCAGGCACACGCGGCATCGCCCAGGCGCTGGCCGACAGCGAGGCAACCACGATCGTCGGTGGTGGCGATTCGGCAGCGGCGGTGGAGAAACTGGGCTTTGCGGACCGTATGACGCACATTTCGACCGGCGGTGGGGCGTCTTTGGAGTTTCTGGAAGGCAAAGAACTTCCGGGCGTGGCCGCGCTTCAGGACAAGTAGGAGCGGCCCAGCTCTGGGGGAGTTGGATCCTGTCCGTTCGGATCCTATCCCTGCCCCGTTCACGTTCGTTCCGGGTCTGTCCCTTCCCTCGGAGGGAAGGGCTTCGGATAAAGAGGAAAGGGCTTCGGAAGCCAATCGGGAGCGACAGCGTTTGGACGAGAGGCCTTTGCCCTCTGTCCTGTTCCGAAGCCCTTCCCTCCGAGGGAAGGGACAGACCCGGAACGAATGTGAACGGGGCAGGGATAGGATCCAAACGGGCAGGATCCGACTCCCCCAGAACTGGGGCGAGGGGCCGAAGACTGACTGGCCCTGGAGCGGAATCGAGGCTTGCAGGAATTACGCCGCTGGATCGCGAACTGAAATCTCAAGGAGACAAGCATGTGAGCGTAAACTATGGCGGCCCCTACGGTGGTGGCCCCTCTGGGGGCGTTCCCTACGGCGGCAATCCCTACGGTGGGG
>JAYTRQ010000345.1:0-1592 GCA_043746125.1 Armatimonadota bacterium
TGGATCAGACCCGACGGCGCGGGCATCGCCCCCTCGGCCCAGGCCAGGTCGCCCAGGAACGGCACGATCTCCACGGTCTTCATGCCGCCGCTCGTTGGGCGGACGCCTAAAACGTACTCCGACAGAAAGCCGGTCGGGCCGGTGGACCAGCCGTGGGAGAAGCTCAGGTAGGGCGTCAGGTCCAGAACGCGCTTGAAATCGGCCGGCATGGTGGGGTCGAACTGCTCCCACAGCGTCGTCGTCCCCCGCGCCATCATCGCTCCCCAGTAGCGGCGGATGAGGTCCAGGCCATCCTGCGGGTGGCCCAAGTCGCCGTAGGCCCGCAGCACGTAGTTCCCATAATAAGGCGTCATCGGATAGGCCGCCGTGTTCGTCACCAAGGCCGACAGTGGGACCCAGGCGGGGCTGTCCGCCTTCAGAACGTGCGCGTAGACAGCGGACCGCTGGGCAGGCGTCGCGACGCCGGAGTAGACGGCCATGACGTTCGTTTGCAGTCGGTTCCCGTAGGTGGAGGTCGCCGGGTCGGCGTAGTGAGCCTGGGCCGCCCCGGTCAGCGTCTCGGCCCAGGCCTCGTACTTGTCCGCGTTCGTCCCGTCCCCCATCGCCCGGAGCAGGAAGACCGCCTCGCGGACGCCCCGGACGTCGAACAGGTCAATCGCCTCATGCGACTGCGGGGTGTCCTGGACGAAGTCCGGCGCCCAGTCCACGAAGCTCCAATCGTGATGTGGGTTGGTGAACAGGTGGTCGGCGTCAAACTCCCCCTGCTGATACGCCAGCAGGGCCAAAACGCTCCGATGCTGGCTCTTCAGGAACGCGAGATCGCCGACGTGGCGGTAGAAGTCAGCCAGCGTGCAGAACCAGGAGGACGTGTAGCCCGGCAGCGAGTTGATGTCCTTGACGGGCTGCTTGGGGTCGTACGTTCCGCCGACCGCCGTACTCGGAAGGCGGGAGAGCGAATGTTCCATCAGGAACGTGTCGGCAAACACGTCGTTGATGGTCGCCCCGGTCACGTGCAGGTCGCCCCCCCACAGCCCCCGGTCCCGCTTGGGGGCGTCCCAGATGTCCTCCTGCATACACAGATGGGCGGTATACGCCCCGGCATACCAGACCTTCGTCAGCAGCGGGTCCGAGCAGGCGAAACTGCCCTTGTAGGCGACGGGGTAATACTTGTGGTCGCAGGCCACCTGCGTCAGCCTGACGGCCCGCCGGGCGGGGAACGCGAGGAGGGCGTAGCGGAACGCGCTGTAGGGCGTGGCCGTCGGGCCGTCGCCCGCCAGGGTCAGGTCGTACGGCCCGCTGTTGTCCAGGCCCGGCTCCGCGTGGGTCAGTTCGGCGAGGGTCTCGCCCGTGGTCACGCGCAGGGCCGTGCCGGGCGTGCCTTGCAGGAGGAGCCGCCCGGCGATCTCCTTCCCAAAATCCACCCGCAAGGAGGCGGGGGCTTCGCCCGTCGGCACAGCCTGCACGGTCAGACCGCCCGCCGCCAGGCCTCCGGCTATCCGCCCGGACAAGACCCCGACGGCCGTGGGAGGGACCGTCAGATGCGCCAGATACCAGGCCGATTCGCCCAGCCCCAGCCAGCCCACGAGTGCCGT
>JAYTRQ010000346.1:0-1591 GCA_043746125.1 Armatimonadota bacterium
CAGCTTGGTCTGGAGCGTTCGCGCCTTCTCTGCTTCCTCCAAGACACGCTTGTTGAGCGCCTCAACGTCCCCGGCAGGGAGAGGCTTGAGACGCCAGAACAGCACGACCACGATTGCGGCGGCAGCCGCGAAAACGGAGAGAATGACGGATATGTTTTGCATCAGAATTCAGTTCAGACCTTTCCATCTACGAGTGTGATTCTTACTCTCACACGCAGCCGGCAAAAGCGGAAGGCACTGTAACTGTAAGGCCAGAGATGAGTGTATAATTCTGGAAGAGCAGCCGGAACTTGATTGGAGAACACGATGAGCCGCTTACCCCTTCTCTCGAAGGTCATTATTTTAGCGATAGCCGGCGCAGTGTGCGCCCCGCCGATACCTGCCCTCTACGCGCAATCCGCGTCGCATCTGAAGCACGTCAGCCTGGACGCCGGGCACTTCTCCTTTTCGGTGCCGTCGGACTTCCACGCACTCACTGTCGCTGAGATCAAGCGCAAGTTTCCGAGTGGGAACCCGCCGAAGTACGTCTACGCCAACCAGAGTCAGAGCATCTCTATTGCCGTGAACTTCATCGGCAGGGTTCCGAGCCTTCCGGTCGCCAAAAGCATCTTCGACAAGATGCTGCCGGAGAAAGCGCCCAAGTTCCACTGGATCAAGGACGGTTACTCTACCATCAACGGCACAACCTGGATAGACCTGGAGTTCACGACCGCCGCCCGCGACACGACCATCCACAACAACGAGCTTTATGCTCTCTTGCCGAACACGGGCGTGGGCGTCAACCTGAACACGACAGTCAAAAGTTACCCGAAGGCGGCCCCGCTGTTTCAGGCGGTCAAAAGCTCGCTGACCCTCAGCCCATAATCATCCCCGGCCAATGACGCCAAACATCTGAAAGCACGTCCCACTTCTCCTCATCGTGGCGGACGTGCTTGACGCGGAAGAAGACGGCCTGACGGGTCTGCCACCAGACGTTGGACGCGACCGAATGGGCCAGCAGGTGATGGGCGATCAGGGCGTCTCCCGCCCGCGCGATGATCTGGCGCGGGGCGGGCAGGGCCACGAAGCCGACGTCAGTGACGCCTTGGACGAGGATCTGACCGCCGTTCTCGCGGAAGTACTGCTCGCACAACAAGTGGCTGCCGGGCCAGACCGTGAAGTTGCCCGCGTTCTCGACCGGCACGTCCGAGAGGAACACGGCGACCAGAGCCGTGAAGCTATCAAGCTGGCCTTCGGGGACGCCATTGAGAGGATGGTATGTCCCATCAATGTGCGGATGCGGCACGCCAGGCGGGCCGTTGCTGGGGAAACGGAGCGCGATCTGCCCACCGCCCACCGGCCGCACCTGCCCAGCCCCCAGGAGCGACTCGACGACCGCGCCCAGCGGCGTCTCGTTGTACAGACCTGTGATCGGCGGCGTCCCCTGCACTTCGGGGCAGAAGGACTGCGTGCGGAACTTGGGCAGGAGCACGGGGTCCATGCCGTCCCGGCCAAGCGAGATGGCGACGGCCTTGGCCGCTCCCTGCCAGGCTTCGGCCGGGATGAGCTGAGGCAGGTGGGCGTACCCCTGCTCCAAAAGTGACTGTGTCTG
>JAYTRQ010000347.1:0-1589 GCA_043746125.1 Armatimonadota bacterium
CGCCCGAGTCTATGTCCACGACCCAGACGTCTATCTTGTGGTAGTCGTTGACCTCCCCCGTGTAGTTAGTCGTGAAGGCCACGCTCTTGCCGTCGGGCGAGACAGCGATCTCCCCCAGGCCGTAGTCGCCGGGGTGGATGAGTTTGGCCTTCTTACCTTCACGGTCAATGCGCCAGATCTGGTGCCGGAACTTCTCGGCCCGTTCCGCGACGGCATCATCCTTGCGATCCTGCTTGTCCTCATAAGCCTCTTGCAGCGGCTTGGGGCGCGGCTCCTGAGCCAGATAGACGACGCCGGACGAGTCGGGGAGCCAGCCGTAGTCCCCCACCCCTTCGGGTGCGTCGGTCAGCTTCTCGGATTCGCCGCCCAGGCCGTCCATCGGCAGCAACCAGACCTGCTGTTTGGGTTCGTCCGCCCCGTCGTAATCGTCCCCACCCTCATCGTCTCGGCTGCACAGGAAGGCCAGCCAGTTGCCGTCAGGCGACCAGCGGGGGGTCGTCTCACTGTCCCGGCCACGGGTCAGTTGTCGGGGTTCGGCCTCGTCGCCCAGCTTCGCCGCGTACAGGTGCTGGATGACGGCGTCGTCGTCCCAATCGGTCTCGGACACGCCATAGGCCACGCGGAGGCTGTCCGGTGCGACCTGCACGTCGCCGGGCATCTTCAGTTCGAGAAGTGCGCGGGGCGTGACTTTGATCTTCGGTTTTTTCGCCATAGGGGGTGATTGTACCCGGTTTATGCTCCCCGGCATTACACCTGGTCCAGCGGCGCGAAGTAGGGGGAGCGCAGGGGAAACAGGTGGTCCGCCAGGGCCAGCGTCTCGGGCGTGTCGGCGTCCAGATCACCGGCGGCGAAAGCTTGGGAGGGCAGACGGTGGCCAAAGTAAAGCTGTGCCAGGGTGCCGATGGGGGCTTTGAGCCAGGCGCGATCGGCGTCAGAGCTGGGAAAGACCCCGGTGGGCGTGAGGCACTGGAGCAATTCGTTCGCGGGACAGAGAGGGTCGGTCGCCATCAGTGTCAGAGACGTGCTGCGTTCGGTCAAGAGCGGCGCGTATAAGGCGGCATGGACGGTGGAGAGAGCCGTTTGGAGGTCAACTATTCGGAGCATGGCATCCGGCTCGGGGGCCGCGTCCGGGAGAGGCAGGCCGAACTCGGAGAGCAGCGCGGGGGAGGCAGGCCAAGCGATAACCGGCTCGGGGCGGCGGGCCAGGAAGGTGACGAGAGACGCGCGGGCGTCCTGCGTCCGGCCATACATTTCGAGGACGGTCAAGACGTCGCCGCGCTCCAAGATGGCGTAGCCGGCGATGGCCCCGGAGGCCTCCACAACATAAGTTTCGCGGCCGGGGATGGGCAGTTGGATCAGACGCCAGCGGCGGGCGTCCCGAACGCAGGCACCCGTCTGAGTTCGCGTCAACTCGTCCTGAAGGCGGTGGAGGGCGAGCCAATCGGCGGGCGCGGCGGGGCGGACCCGCGCGGTCGCGCCGGGCTGGGGCAGCGAGCCGGGGACGGCAGACCACGGCCAGGTTTGCGTCGCCGTCTCCCAGCCGAAACGGCGGTAGAAGAGTGCGGAGGCGGCGTGAAGCAGGGACAGAG
>JAYTRQ010000348.1:0-1587 GCA_043746125.1 Armatimonadota bacterium
CCGATGTCTATGGCCCGCATCCGGCCCGCCCGAATCATCTCGCCTGCCGCCAGAGGGCCACTCGTAGGCAGGCCCATCTCATGGGCCAGCACGTTCTGCGTCCCAAGCGGGATCAGGCCCAGCGGTAGGGCGGTCCCGCCGGGCGGACGCCCCGCCAGCAGGCCGTTGATGACCTCGTTTACGGTACCGTCGCCACCGGCGACCAGCACGGCGTCGTACCGGCCCTCAGCGGCGGCGGTCTGGGCGAACCGTTCCGCATCGCCCGGTTTTTCAGTCACCCGCACGTCGCCGAGCAGGGGGGCGAGGGCAGCCCGCAGTCCGTCCAGGGCTTCCTGGGGCCGCCCTTGGCCCGCAGTCGGGTTGACAATCAGAAGGGAGTTCATGCGAATACCGTGATTGTAGCACACGGGAGTCCAAATCCCGGTCGAATTATCCCTAACGGAACGCGGCCACATGCCCGACAATGACACTATTAACCGGCCAGCAGGCCGTCGGCACTTTCGCGCGTGCTAGTAGAGAGGCCGCCCCATGACGAAAACCCGTTCCACACGCCGCCTCACCGCCCACCGTTCGGGGTTCACCCTCGTCGAGATCATGATCGTCGTATTCATCATTAGCGTCCTGCTCAACATCGCAGCCCCCGCCATGATTGGGGCGCGTGACAAGAGCCAGGCACGGTCCTGCGTCAAGAACCTGAGCAACTTCATGACGGCTAAAGAGCAGTACGTCATGGACAACAAAATTCCGGCCAGTTCCACGGCCCAGGTGACGTGGCCCAATATCGCTTCTTACATCCATGTTCTGCCGGGCACGGACCCAGTGGACGGGCCGAAGTGTCCGACGCGGGGCGACTCGTACACTGGCTACTATGGCGACATCAAGACGCTGCCGACGTGCCCTTACGGGTCTTCCAGTGCTACCCCTTCAGCGGTCCACTCGCTTTAGGCTTCCTTTTCCCGTCTCCTATTCTCCCCCGCCTCTTCGGAGGCGGGGTTTTTTGTCGGTATACTACGAGCATGGGGCTAACACAGACCTACTTAGCGCGGCCGGACTGGGTTTCGGCCCAACAGCCATCCGACTGGCTTACGCCTTCTGAGCTGCTCGTTTGGACCTCGTGGCCCTCGGAGAAGAGGCAGCGGGAATGGCTGGCGGGCCGCCTGGCGGTGAAGTGGCTGCTCCGAGAGGCCTTCGGACTGGAGCCTCTATCGTGCGAGATAGGCAAGGACGGCGTGGCCCCAGTCGTTCACGGCCTCGAAAGGCCCGGCGTCAGCCTATCGCTGTCCCACTGTGCAGGGCTGGGGGCGGCATCCTGGTCGGACAGTGGCACGGAGGGGACAGTCGGCGTGGACGCGCAATGGGTGAGGCCAGTGCATCCGGGCCTGCGGGACCGGGTCTTCCGACTCGAAGAACAAACGCAGATCGCGGCCCGGTTCGGCTCCACCGAGGATCCAGCGGGCCTGCTGCTGCTATGGGCGATCAAAGAGGCCGCCATCAAAGCGCGACGTACGTCCTGGGGCCGCGCCCTGCGGGACGTAGAAGTGACGCTGGGCCTGGCAGGAGCGGCGACGGTGAGCGTCGCGGGGGAGG
>JAYTRQ010000349.1:0-5230 GCA_043746125.1 Armatimonadota bacterium
AGGTCGGCGACGGCGCAGGCGGTCAGGTCGGAGGCGGCGAGGGCGGTCGGGTGGCCGTGGGTCAGGGCAGCCTGGAACTGGGCGAGGGCGGCGCGGGTCTCGGGCGAGACGCCGGGCAGGAGGCCGACGGGGGCGACGCGCATGTTGGCGCCACAGCCTTTGGATTCTGGGACGGTGGCCTGTATCCAGGGCAGGCCCCTCTTCAGGTGGGCGCAGGCGGCGAGGCAGGTCGTGCCGGGGAATTTGTCGCTGGTCACGATGTCGGCCCAGGTGATGGACGCGCGGCGCAGAGGCGCTTCGGTCGCGGCCGCTGTGTAAGGCAGCGAGACTTCCAGGAGCGCTTCGCCGACGGCGAGGGCCATCTGGGTGTCGTTGGTGACGGGCGCGGGGCTGCCGGGCGGCTCCTGGGGGCCGTGGGGTGGGAACTGCCGGATGATCTCGGCGATGTCATGGATGAACTCGGTTTTGGCCGCCAGCGCATCGCCGTAGGCCAGGCCGAGGAGGGAGCCGGAGGCCTTTTTGAGAGTTTCGGACATGAGTTATTCTCCTAGGGGTTGGGCGCGTCATCTTCGGGGAGGGGCGGCAGCGCGTGTTCTTCGGCGGCGTTCTGGAACATGTCGCGCTGGGCGCGGACTTGGACGTCCGGGTTGCGCTGTTTCTGGTCCTCTTTGGCGCGATTGGCGGCCATCTGGAACAGGACCAGGGCGATGACGACCACGGAGAGCGCCCCACCGAACTCCAGCGTCTCCAGGGGCTTCTGCCACAGGATAAAGTGTTCCAGGAAGGTGGTGGCGAGGATGGCGACGACCAGGCTGACGATGCTGTCTTCCAGGTCGTTCAGCGACTCCATGCCCAGGGCGACGGTGACGTTGAGCGGGGCAATGAAGAGGCTGTACAGGCCGACACCGACCACGAAAAAGACGACGGCTTCGAGCATGACGCGCACGATTTCGAGGAAGGCGAGGGTGACATCGGTGGTCTGTGCCCGGCCGTGGATGGTGTCAGCCCAGGTGTGCCAGATGCTGGTGGCGGCCTGGATCGTGCCGAACAGGAAGAGCGAGATGGCGACCAGCAGCACGGCGATGACGGCGAGCAGGACGACGAAGCGGCTGCGGCCGATTATGTGGCTCAGGGGGCCGGGTGAGGTCGGACGCTCGGGGGGTGGTGGAGGGTTCACAGCTCACTATAGCACAAAAAAGGTCCCTCAGCCCCTAATCACGGGGAGCTGGATGAGAGTCGGATCAGAACCGGAGGGAAGGATGGCCGCAGGGGCCGCCCCTATAGGGTAGGAGAAGGAGTCGGAGGCGGGACGACAAGGGCAGCAGGGCGAGTAACCCGTTTTGGCGGGGTGGCATTCTGGGAACAGCGGGGCAGGAGGAACACACAAATGGCAGGAAAGCTGGACGGAAAAGTGGCGCTGGTGACAGGTGCATCTTCGGGGATCGGGGAGGCGACAGCCCTCGCACTGGCGCGGGAGGGGGCCAAAGTGGTGATCGCAGCTCGGCGGGCGGACCGATTGGAAGCGCTGGTGGAGCGAATTACGGGGGAAGGTGGGGAGGCTCGCGCGGTCGTGGCTGACGTCGCGCAGGAAGAGGAGGCGCGGAACATGGTCGTCTCGGCCAACACCGCCTGGGGGCGTTTGGACATCCTGGTCAACAACGCGGGCGTGATGCTGCTCGGTCCGATTTTGGGGGCAGACACGGAGGACTGGCGGCGGATGATCGGGACGAACGTCTTAGGACTTATGTATGCCACCCATGCGGCCCTGCCGCTGATGAAGGCGCAGGGGAGTGGGCACGTGGTGAACGTGTCCAGCGTGGCCGGGCGGACGGCGCGGGCGGGCGCGGGTGTCTACAATGCCAGCAAGTGGGGCGTGGGGGCATTCTCCGAGTCGCTTCGCCAAGAGGTCTACAAGGACAAGATCCGGGTCACGATCATAGAGCCGGGCGCGGTAGCGACCGAGTTGACAGACCACGTGACCCACACCGAGTCGAAGCGGCAGATCGAGGCGTTCGTACAGAGCATGACGCCGCTGGAGAGTGAGGACATCGCAGCGGCGATTGTCTACGCCGTCACTCAGCCGGACCGCGTCAGCGTCAACGAGATACTAGTTCGCCCGACGGAGCAGGAGCGGTAAGGCTGATTTTGCGCGGTGGCGCGGCGGGCTCGGGCAGGAAGTTTGTGGAAGCCCGCGTGATCAGGTGGGCGCGGAGGCGGAGTTGAAGACTGACGCGGGAGCCGTGCGCCTCGTCAATCAGGAGGCGGGCCGCCTCCCGGCCCATCTCCTCCAGAGGCGGGCGGAGTGTAGTCAGGCCTTTGTCGCGAGCACACTTCTCGTCGTCAAAGCCGATCAGGGCAAAGTCCTCGCCCACTTTAAACCCAGACTGCCCGGCGGCGTGGCTGACACCATACGCGACCTGATCGTTAATACAGACAATGCCGCCCTCCGGCGTCCAGCCGGACTCCAGCGCGGCCCGCGCCACCGCCTCCCCGATTTTGGTCGGGTCGTTCTGGTAGTCCCATGGGCGTCCCTCTCCCAGCAGAAACTCGGCCTCGGGGGGGGACTGCCAGGCGTGTGCGAGCGCATGGCGGATGCCAGCGATCCGCTCGCTGACCCAGGAGGCGGTGAAGGGGGCGAAGACGGTGATCTTCCGGTGGCCCTTGTCGAGCAGGTGCCGCGCAGCCTGATAGCCACCGATGCGGTTGTCGTAGAATACGTGCGGGATGGGCAGATGCAGCTCACCGGCAAGGAGGCAGACGGACGGGGTGTCCCGCAGATCCACCCGTCCCAGCGCCTCTTCGATGCGGACCCGATCCAGGTCCAGGCAGATAACGGCCAGCGCGTCCACACCGTCGCTCAAGACGGCGGCGATGGACGCTTCCAGCGGCAGCAGGGCCTGTCCTTCCCCTTGGAATCGATTGCGAACGGAAGTGACGTGCCCGCCTTCGGACAGGGCGCGTTCCAGGGAGTGCAGCACGGGCGGGACCTGGCCCTCGTCCACGGTCGCGACGATACCGACAACGAGGGGCCGCCCTAGGTCGCGGGGGGCGGCCGGGTCTGCGCCCTGCTCCGGGGCGGCGGCCTGGGCAGCGAAGGTCCCTCGGCGGCTATCGGCGTAGAGCAGGCCCTCGGCGATCAGGGCATCTACGGCACGCCGGATCGTGCCCGAGGACACGTCATACTCCCGTGCCAGGTCTCGATGGCTGGGCAGCATCACACCGGCGTTCCAACGCCCGGCGCAAATCTGTCTTCGGAGTTCCCCCTCGATGCGCTTGTATTGTGCGACAAATAGCGTTTCTGAACGGTTCTGACTCAAATCTTTGCCTTTGGAACCTGCCTATCGTTCCCTCTTTACACCCACTGATTGTGACACGAGTTCAGCTGCTTGTCAATCATTTTTTAGCGCAGTTGATTTTATTTTTAGGTTCAGTTGAGTAATTTACTTGACAAACACTTCGTGGTATGAGATAATCAGGCCTCAACCTAAAGAAGCCAGACAGAGAAAGTCCAATGAAACGCACCAGCCACTTGGCCCTAGGACTGGCCGCCGCCGGTCTTGCCCTCCTCAATCTCACTTCGGCTCCCGCGTTCGCCCAGGCCGCCGCTCCGAAGGCGTCCGCGGCGCGGGCTTCTGCGCCACTCCCCTTTGAAGAGTCGGTCTACCTGTACAATCTCGCCTATGATACGAACCTGAAATCGTCGGCGGGGAATGGGACTGGGAACTGGGGCAAGTACCGTGCCTGGCTCGGCGCGACGAACCTGGGCGCGGAATCCGACCCCGGCTGGGGGCCGGGTGACTGGTGGGACTGTGCCCAGCACGTGAACTGGGGGGCGCCGTGGGGGGCGATGCAGCGGCGCTACGGTGGAGGGCTGCCGACGGTGATTCTGGGCCTGGGCCAGATGCCGTCCGATCCCAGCGGCAGCGACTCGTGGAACCAGAAACTAGCCTGGGAGGACGCCACCTGGCAGAAGGAAGCCGCGAATGACCCGACGATCATGGGGTATTTCGCCAACTATGCCAAGGAAGTGGACTCTCTGGGCTTCGGCAAAGTGATCATACGCTTAGGCTACGAGTTCGACGGTGGGTGGAACCCGTTCGGCAACCTCAACGTCATGTCGAACATGCCGGCCAATTACGTAAAGGCGTGGCAGAACATCGTCACAACCATGCGGGCGAACGACCCCAAGCACGTCATTAAAGGCTTCTTCTGGAACCCGACGGACGGGAACGTCCAAATCCAGTCCGCAAGCTTCTACCCCGGTGACGCCTACGTAGACTACGTCGGCATAGACACCTACGACGTCGCCTACGGTGGGGCCTACCCCGTCAGCCCGTCCCAACCGACGCAGGCGCAGCAGGCGGCGGCCTGGACGAACACGATCCTGCCACGCATCAATGGGTACGCCGATCTGGCCCGCGCCCACGGGAAGCCGATGGTCATCGGCGAATGGGGGCTGTGGCAGCTTAACGACAAGTGGCACCCGAGCGGCGGGGATGACCCGTCCTACATCCAGCATATGTACGACTGGATGCGCGACCCGAAGAACAACGTCGCCGTGGAGTGCTACTTCGAGGCGCCCGCCGATGGGGACAGCAGCCTGGCCGGGGTCTTCCACCCGACATCCTTCCCGAATGCCGCGAACCAGTTCCTCAAGCTGTTCGGGAGCGGCGGCAAGCCGACCGCCCCACCGACGCCGACCGGCCTGGCTGCGTCCGGGAACGTGGGCCAGGTTTCGCTCAACTGGAACCCGTGCGTCGGCATTCCAGCCGCGACTTACAGCCTGTATCGGGGCACTGCGCCGGGCGGCGAGGTGGCGGTCAAGACCAGCCTCTCCACGACCTCGTTCGTGAACACCGGGATGAAGAACGGCACGACCTACTACTATGTGGTGAAGGCGGTCAACAGCGCAGGCGAGAGCGCCTCGTCGAACGAAGTGAGCGCCATGGCGGGCATCCCTGCGAACTACCTGCTGAACGGCGGGTTTGAGACGGGTAACTCGAACGGATGGAGCTCGTGGGTCGGCAGCGGGCCGGGGGCATCGTTCGTGCAGAAGCCCGACGCAGGCGTCGCCCACACGGGCAGTTATCAGTATACGCAGTGGTCGGACCACAACTACCAGCTCACCCTTTACCAGACCGTCGCCGGTATCCCCAACGGCCCGCACGTGGTCAGTGCCTGGGTCAAGAGCAGTGGCGGACAATCGGACTGCCACCTAGAGGTGACGACG
>JAYTRQ010000350.1:0-5226 GCA_043746125.1 Armatimonadota bacterium
AAGCCGCGCAGGGTGACGTGAGACACGCCGGTCATCGTCACAAAGGGCGTTTCTAATACGGAGAAGCGCACGTCGGCGTTTGCGACTTCGCCTAGCGGGCAGAAATACAGCAGGCCCTTGGACCGGTCCAGATACCACTCGCCGGGCGCGTCCAGCTCTTCCAGAAGGTTGTAAGCATAGAAGCGCTGGTCAGCCCGAATCCCCATCGGGGCTGTCGCAGCCGTGCGAAGGCGGTGTGCGGCCAAGTCTATCGAGGCGACTGCCTCCGCCGCGTCAGCCCAGTCCCAGTACCAATAGCCGTAGAGCCAGGCGTCGGACGCGTGGACCCAGCGGGCGGGCCGATCTCCAGCGTACTCGAACCCCATGCCGTGCCCGGCCTGGCCCTCCGCCCCGGCGTCCGTGATGCCGGTGCGGACGAAGCCGACGTTAGGCCAGCGGGCCAGGGTCAGAGGGCGGCCGTTGAAGAACAGTTCCGGGATCGGGACGGCCTTCTGCCCATAGCCGTGGGGCAGCAGCAGCCCGAAGTCGGTGACGCCCTGCGCCCGCAAGTCCGTCTGCAAAACGTGTCCCCGCCCTTCGGCCGGCAGCCGGGCCAGCACGTCCGGGTCCTGCACGGGCGCAAAGCCGCTCAACTTGGCCGCGCCGGAAAGCACGGGCGTTTCGCCCGGTGCGGCGGCGTAAACGACGGGGGAAGCCGCCGTGCCGCCGTCTTGGCCCGTCAGCACAAAGCTCTCCATCATGGGGTACTCGCCGCCCCGCAGCGTCACGAGAACGCCGCCAGCCGGGAGGGGATGCAGGGCGCGGATGGCGTCGCGGGCGTGGGCGAGCGTGGCAAAGGGCTTGGCCTTGGTTCCAGGGTTCGCATCACTGCCGCCGGGCGCGACGTAAAGCAGCACGCCCGGCTTTGGGGACGCCGGCAGCCGGCGGCGGCTTTCGGTGGAGTCATCGGCGGGCTGGCCCACCGCCAGGCGGTCCACCTCGCGCCGTCCCTCTTTGGCCTCCCAGACGTGATGCGCCGGAGCATCCGGCAGGGCCTCTACCTCATGGTAGACATCCCGCGCCAGGGCATATTTCCCAGTCTGCGCGGCCCCCCGCGCGACCGACAGCAGGGCGATGGAGGCGTAGGGGGCCGGGACGCCGGGCGCGTGAGCCAGCGTTTCGGCCGCCGTCCGGGCCGCGCCCAGAGCGCCGCCGGCCGTCAGGACCCCAATCCGCTCCAACTCCGCATCCCAGCGGTCCCGCGCCGGCACTCCCGGCAGGGCCAGAAGACGCGCGTACTGCGCCCGCGCCGCCGGGAAGGCACCCGCCGACCTCAGCGCCCTGGCGTAATCCAGCAGCAGCGCCGTGCGCTGTGTCGTGTCCGCTCCGGGCAGGGCGAGAAGCCTCTCAAAGAGGGGCGGCGACAGATCCCCGGCGGTGCCCTCTGCTAGCAGCGTCAGGAGGGCTGCGCGTGCCGCCTGCCGCACGACGTCGGGAGCGTCACCTGCCTGCACCAGCGCAGCGTATTCTGCGGCAGCACGGGCCGGCTCTCGGTCTGTGAGGGCCTGGGCCAGCCCAAGCCGCGCGGCGGTTCGATAGACGGCCGGCAGCCCCGCCAGACGGGTGAGGGCGCGGAAGTCGGCGAGGGCACCCGCCGTGTCGCCGCGCCCCTGCGCGTCCAGCGCCTGACGGAAGCCCGTGCGGAACCGGTCCGGCAGCGGCGCGTCGGTCGCCGCCACGAAGATGGTCAGCGGGTCCAATGCCTGATCGTAAGCCGTCACCTCGGCCACGTCCAGTTTGAGCGAGCCGACGCCCGCATCTGCAAAGCCGATCCTCAGCTTTCCGTCCGCCGGGGGCGCGTAAGCGCCGTCGTAAGGGCCGCTCGCGACGGGCAGGCCGTTGACGTAGAGCCGCATAACGCGCCCATCCCACGAAGCGGCGACGTGCTGCCACGCCCCAGTCGCCAGCGATCCGTCCGCGATGCGGACCGAAGACGACGGCTGGGGTCGCCCAATCTCAAACCCGATCTCTGCCGAGGGATAATCCACGGTCAGCCGCCAGCCGTGCCAGTAGCCGTCCCCGACGGCGATCAGCATGCCATTGGTCGTGCCGGAGTTGCCGCGCAGAGCGCCCGGCCCGAACGAGCGGCACCACATTTCGACCGTAAAAGCCTTCGTAAGAGGGAAGGGAGCGGCGACGAGCGAGCCTTGATCCAGACGGGCGGCCTTCTCGCCTGGCCTGCGGCCAGGCACGAGCGACAGGGCGGGAGCACCCGCGCCGGGGTCAAACATGAGCGTGTCAGCCATGTCGAGCGGGGTTGACCCGGGGACGTAGTGGCGCAGGGGCGCAGGGGCGGCGGAGGCGAGTGGGGCCGCGCAGGCCGTGGGCAGGCAGGCCGCGAGGAGCAGGGCTACGGAGAGAAAGCGGACGCGATGGGCTGTTGATTGCGTCATGGTGTGTTATTTGGTCATGGTGTGCTGTCAGGGCACACGAGGCCCGTCCCCAGGGCAGTTATGCGGCGGGGGAGGTCCCCGGAAGTGGTGGCAGCGGTAGGGCGGCAATGGAATAGGGCGGCAATGGAATAGGGCGGCAATGGATTGAAATCCTTCGCTGAGTGGCCTACGGCCGAGTCACCGCCTGCGCGGGGACAGGAAAAGCGACTGAGAACACTCTTCTGCCCGCGAAGGCGGTCAGTCGGCGTCTTCGCCACACGGCGAAGGATTCCAATCCATTGCCCCTTACTCCATTGCCCTTTACTCCATTGCCACATGGCTGCCACGCGGCTAAACGCAATTGCTGTCAGCCCATCCACACGAAACGAAACCGCCGCCGGCCTCTTCCCCCGCTCTCTAAGACCGGAACTGGGCCTCGTGCAGACGCTGGTAGACCCCGGACGCCGCCACGAGGTCCTCGTGCCGCCCCTGCTCAGCCACTCCGCTCTCGTCCACCACGACGATGCGGTCCGCGTTCTGGATCGTCGCCAGCCGGTGCGCGATGACCAGGGTCGTGCGGCCGACGGCCAGTTCCGCCAGGGACGCCTGAATGGCCCTCTCCGTCTCAGTGTCCAAGGCGGACGTGGCCTCGTCGAGTATCAGAATCGGCGGGTTCTTCAGGAACATCCGGGCAATCGCCATGCGCTGCTTCTGCCCACCAGAAAGCTTGACGCCCCGCTCGCCCGTCACCGTGTCCAGGCCGTCCGGGAGTTGGGCGATCATGTCGCCGAGTCGCGCCCGTCGGGTAGCCTCCAAAATCTCCTCGTCGGTCGCCCCCAAGCGGCCGTAGGCGACGTTCTCCCGGATCGTCCCAGCGAACAGAAAGACGTCCTGTTGCACGATGCCGATGTTCCGGCGCAGGGAAGCCAGCGTCATCTGCCGGATGTCTACACCGTCTACCGTGATCCGCCCGGCGTCCAGGTCATAGAAGCGCGGAAGCAGGGAGCAGAGGGTCGTCTTGCCGGCCCCGCTTGGGCCGACGAAGGCAATGGTCTCGCCGGACGCGATCTCCAAGTTGATGTCGTGCAGGACCGTCTTGTGGTCGTTGTAGCCGAACGTCACGCCTTCAAACCGGATCGCACCGCGCAGGTGGCCGACTTCGGTCGCGTCAGGCTTGTCGGAGACGTCCGGGTCGGTGTCCAGCATCTCGGTGTAGCGCTTGAAGCCGGCGATGCCCTTCGGGTACGTTTCCAACACGGCGTTGATCTTCTCCACGGGGCGGAAGAAGACGTTCACCAGCAGCAGGAAGCCCATAAACCCGCCCACGGTCAGCCCACCGTGCAGGACGAAGTACGCGCCCGCCATCATCACAAAGAGAGTCACGACCCGCATGGTCACGTAGCTGAGCGACATGCTCTTGGACATCAGCCGATAGGCGTCCAATTTGGTCTCCCGGTAGTTGGCATTGTCCCGCGCGAAGAGCGCCCGCTCATGGTCCTCGTTGGCGAACGCCTGCACGACCCGGATGCCACCCACGTTTTCCTCAATCCGGGCGTTGAAGTCGCCGACCCGCCCGAACAGATCCCTCATGTTCACGGTCATCGCCCGGCCGTAGTGGGTGGAGATCCACATCATGGGCGGGACGACCAATAGAGTCAGCAGCGCGAGCTTCGGGTTCAGCGTGAACATCAGCACGAAGGCCCCCAAGAACGTCATCACGGCGACGAAGGCATCCTCCGGCCCGTGGTGGGCGACCTCGCCGACGTCTTCCAGGTCCTTGGTGACGCGGGCGACTAAACGGCCCGTCTTCTGATTGTCATAAAACCGGAACGAGAGCTTCTGCAAGTGGTCGAAGATCTTGCGGCGCATCTCGGTCTCGATGGAGATGCCCAGGACATGCCCCCAGTAGTTGACGATGTACTGCAGCCCCGTATTGATCAGGTAGACGGCGAGAAGGCCCGCCGTCGCGCCCAAAATCAGCGCCCAGTTCTGAGAGGGCAGCAACCTGTCCACGAAGACCCGGACGGCCAGCGGAAAAGCCAGTTCCAGCAGCCCGGAGAAGACCGCGCAGCAGAAGTCCAGAAGGAACAGAATACGGTGGGGCCGGTAGTATGCGAAGAAGCGAGAGAACATACAGGTATTACCGTTCTAAATCATTAACTGATGTTACACAGGGCCTCTACCGGGTATTGAAGACCGGGCATTGAGGACCGGGCATTGAAATGCCCGTCTCGGAGGCCTGCGGCTGACCGTCCAAGGGACGGAAGGATGGACCCGCTTTTTAATCTTCCGTCCCCTGGACGGTCGGCGAAGCCTCCGAGACGGGTACTTTAGTGCCCGGTCTTCAATACCTGGCGGAGGCTCGCACATAACATCAGTCATTAAATCTGGACAGGGCCACGCAGGCCAATCATTCTATCGGCAGCGCCGCCTCCCCCTCCGCCTCCTCCAGCCCCAAATCCCGGATGATGCGGACCATCGCCTCCACCACGGCGGGTGAGGTCAGATCGCGCGGGCGCGGTGTGGTCAACACCAGTTCCGTGCGGATGCGGGCGGGGCGCTCGGTCAAGACGAGCACACGGTCGGCGAGTTGGGCGGCCTCCTCAATATCATGCGTCACGAACACGACCGTGCGCGGGCGCAGGGCCAGAAGGCGGGCCAGCTCGCGGCGCAGCCGCAGGCGAGTCTGGTAGTCCAGGGCCGAAAACGGCTCGTCCAGCAGCAGGACGTCGGAGCGGCCGGCGAGGGCGCGGGCCAGTTCCACGCGCTGGCGCATCCCGCCCGACAACTGGTGCGGGTAGTGGCCGGCGAACTC
>JAYTRQ010000351.1:0-5221 GCA_043746125.1 Armatimonadota bacterium
GCATCCTGGGCAAGATCGTAGACGTGGTGCGGAAGTGGCGACTGGAAGTGCCCACCATCTTGTTTCTGGAGTCTAACGCCCCGCTGGGCCGGTTGGCCGGGCAAGGCCTGGTAGCCTTCTCGCCCTTCGTCGCGCCTCTGCTGCCCTCCGGGATTTCGGACGTGCAGCGTCTGCATAAGATTTTGGAAGAGCCGGCGAACGTACGCCGCCTGATTGACTTGATCGGCGATAGAGACACGGAAATGGGGCCTGATGCAGCACGCGAGTGACAACTGGTGGGTCAGCGGCCTAGTCGTGCTGCTGTCCCTAATCATCATTTTCAAGGTGCTCTCGGCCCAGCGTGGGCGCGTTCCCTTCATCCGCCGCATCACGGGTCTGAACGCCATTGACGAGGCCGTGGGCCGAGCGACCGAGATGGGGCGGCCCGTGTTGATGGTGCCTGGACTGAGCGGCTTGGACGTGGTGACGCTACAAGCCCTCTCCATCTTCAGCTACATTGGCCGGGCCGTCGCGCGGTTCGGCAACAAGTCCATCATGGCGACGATTGACCCCATCGTCACCGGTGTTGGCGAGGAGACGCTGCGAGATGCCTATGCAGACGCGGGCCGGCCAGAGTTGTTTGAAGAAGGCGACGTCCGGTACTTAACGCAGCAGCAGTTCGCCTTTGCGACCGGCGTGGCCGGCATTTTGATCCGTGAGCGTGTGGCCGCCTCGTTTCTTTTCGGGGCGTTCTTCGCCGAGTCGCTTATTTTCGCTGAAGTCGGGCAGCAGGTGGGGGCGATCCAGGTCGCGGGGACGACCGAGACGAACCAGATCCCGTTCTTCATCGCGTCGTGCGACTACGTCATCATCGGTGACGAGTTCTACGCGGCCAGCGCTTACCTATCGCGCGATCCGACCCTGCTCGGCAGCATCGTTGGCCAGGACTACTGCAAACTGCTGCTGCTCGCCATCGTCTTCTTCGGAGTGGTCAGCATTACCTTGCAGGCCGTCCCGGCCATCGCCCACTCTGAGGCCAGCCTTATCTTACACTGGATTACCAACTTTTTGAAGGTCAAATAGCCCTTGCTGCCATTCCTAAAACAGTTTTTCGCTCCCCTGCCCCACCATGGCGCGGCCTACTTCGGCAGGATGGCCATTGGACTGCTCTTCATGTTCGCAGTCTTGGGAGCACTCCAGGCCGCGCCTCGCCGGGCACGCCGGGGCATTATCGCCGTCTTCACCTTCCTGGGCGGCCTGTACTTTGCAGCCGAGTTCTTCTGGCCCGCCGACAAGACGGGGAGCAACTCTCTGACGCCGTTCCAGCCCCTCGTTGCCAACCTCGCTCAGGTCGTCGGCGCGTTCGCGATCGGCTTGGGCGTCATCTCGCTGGTCCAGCTTCACGGCCGAAACGTCGCCCGCACTCGCCCCGGCTGGGGCTACAGTGTCGTTCTGCTGGCGATGTTCGTGGGGATGACGGTGTTCGGGTTGATGGACGCCTACAGCCCGAACGTGACGATCATCCCCGCCGTCTCCGGCGCGTGGGCCGTGCAGAACGCGCACGGGATGTATTTATTCCTGTTCAACGGCGGCGTATCTAATCTGGCCTCCGCCACGTTCTCCATCATCGCGTTTTACATCGCCTCGGCGGCTTACCGAGCGTTCCGCATTCGGTCCCTGGAGGCGGGGCTGCTCATGGTGGGGGCAGTCATTGTAATGCTCGGCTCGGTCGGCTTTGGGACCTTCATCACGCATAACCTCTCACCGGACCCAAACAACCCAATCTCCAGCTTCCGCATCGAGCGGATCGCACAATGGCTGCTACTCGAAGTCAACACGCCCGCCCAGCGCGGCATCCTGTTCGGGCTGACCCTGGGCCTCCTGGCGACGTCCCTGCGCTATTGGCTAAGCCTGGAGCGCGGCGCTTATTTTGACAAGGAACTATGAATACGAACTTTTGGGACCGTTTGCAGACGATTGACCGTCGCGCCATCTACGGCGTCCTACTGGCCTTCATCCTGGCTTCGCTGTTTCTGCCGTCCTCCCTGCCGAACTACCCGGCTCAGCAGTCACAGGATTTCTACGACACGATCGAGCGTGTCGCCGCCGACCCAGCCTCAGCCCATAAAATCGTCATCATTGATGGTATGTGGTCAGGCAGCACGCGTGGCGAGAACCAGTGGCAGGCGCAGGCTCTTGTCACTCACTTGATGAAGCGGCATCTACATTTTGCAACACTGGCCTTCGACACGCAGAATAACACTTTAATGCAGACGGATGTCGTCGCCCCCCTGGCAAAGCAGTACGGCAGCGTCTACGGTCGCGACTATGTCAACTGGGGATACCGGCCCTATGCGTCCTTCGTGCCGACCGTCAAAGGCCTTGCGACTGACATCCCTGGCACGATCAAGAAGGACTACAAAGGCACGGATATCAGCAGTCTGCCGGTGATGAAGGGGATAAAGAACAGGGGGGACGTAGCCGCCGTCGTTGATATCACACCCATGCAGACGACGGAGACGTGGCTGGGGCTGTTCGAGCAGAACAATAACCCACCGTTTCTATTTTCGCCCACGGCCGTCATGGCACCGACCTACTACCCTTACCTGGATTCGGGACAGATTTCCGGTATGCTGACCGGCATCAAGGGCGCGGGCGATTACGAGTCTCTTCTCAAGTCTCACGGGCTGATTAAGGACACAGGTTTCGGCTCGCGGGCGGCCTCCGCCCTATCCCTGGTCTACGCGCTGATCATTCTGCTGATTATCCTGGGGAATGTCGGCTTTTACGCCGGGCGGGCGGCACGGCAGAGGGCAGGCCAGTGAGTGAGTACATCCGGCACCTGTTCAACCCGATTCTGCTGTTTGGGGCACTCAGCACGGTCGCCATCCTATCGCTGGTCTTCAAGGAGAACCGCTTTTATCGACTGTTTGAACACGTCTTCTTAGGTCTGGCCCTGGGCTACGACCTGGAACTGACCTGGACGACGATCCTCAAGCCTGAGTTCTGGGACCCCATGGTTCAGGACGGCCAGTGGCCGTGGATTCTGACTGTCCCGGTTGGCCTGATGTTTTACGGCATCTATACCCAGCGGTTCGCCTGGATGAGCCGCCTGGTCTTCGGCATCTTCTTTGGCTTGGCGGCGGGCACGGTCTTCCAAGACTTCGCAGGCCGCTTCTTGCCGCAGGTGACCAAATCGTTCGCAGCGAAGAAGTCCCTCATCCCCCCTCCGTCCGTTCCAGGCGACCCTTACGCGAGTGTCCATGCCGTCTCGTTCGTGCTGAACAACGCCCTGTTCCTGGCAATTTTCGTCTCCGTGCTGATTTACTTCTTGTTCGCGTTTGACCAGAAAAACCGGGCGGTCCTGGGTACGGCTAAGTTCGGACGATGGGTCTTGATGTTCTCGTTTGGGGCGATCTTCGGCTCCACGATCATGACCCGGATGGCGCTGCTGATCGACCGTATGTACTTCCTGTTCCATGATTGGCTGCGCTTGGTTCATGGTTAGCCGCAACGGGTTAGCCGACGAAAACAAACCAGGATGGCTTGCCATCCTCTGAAATGCGTCATGGAACCAAAATCTCCCAGCGCCCGTCGCTGACTAGACGTGACGTGTTCCATACGGACCTCCTCGTATAGCACTTCCAGCCGCTGCCAGGAGACAGAGACGGCCCATGCCTCGCTACTGAATGCTCCGTGCCACCGGCAAACCCAGCACTCGGCATTGGATCGGTGGTTCAGGGCGTCGCACAGGATGCAGAGGACGACGTCGCTGATGGCAAGTGGGGTGCATGTGTCTTGGCGGGAGAGAGGAAAAGTACTCAGGTTTTGGCGGCTCATGCCGTCATTATTGACAGTTAGCTTCACTTTACGTAGTCCGCCCGTATCCTGCTTGACTTTTCACCCGTCAAAGATGTATACTATTTGGCGTGCCTGTTTCCCGACCCACACTCCGGCCACATAGAACCGATGTTTGACAGTTTAGCGGACAAATTACAGGACGTCTTTAAGCGTCTACGGAACAAAGGGCCTTTGACGGAGGCGGATGTCGCCGACGCGATGCGCGAGGTTCGGGTCGGCTTGCTGGAAGCGGACGTCAACTTCAAAGTCATTAAGGACTTTGTCGCGCGGGTCAAAGAGCGCTCGATTGGCACCGAAGTTCTAGAAGGACTGCACCCGGCTCAGCAAGTCATCAAAATCGTGGACGAGGAGCTGACGGCCTTACTCGGTGGTGAGCAGGCGCCGCTAACGTTCTCGCTCAAGCCTCCGACGATCATCCTGCTGTGTGGCTTACAGGGCGCGGGTAAGACGACCCATGCAGGGAAGCTGGCACTGTTCCTGCGGAAGCAGGGGCGCAGGCCGTTCCTGGTCGCCGCCGACATTTATAGGCCGGCCGCCATCAAGCAGCTGCAGGTGGTCGGTGAGCAGGTCCAGACGCCGGTCTTCACGCTGGATGGGGCGGACCCCGTCCGGATTGCACGGGAAGGCGTAGCCGAGGCCGACCGGAAGGGCCACGACGTTGTCATCCTGGACACGGCGGGCCGGCTGCAAATAGACCAAGCGCTGATGCAGGAGCTCCAGCGCATCAAGGCGGCGGTCGTGCCGCACGAGATTTTGCTCGTCGTGGACGCCATGACCGGCCAGGAAGCGGTAAACGTCGCGCAGGGCTTCAACGAGGCGCTGGACGTCACCGGGTTCATTCTGACCAAGCTTGATGGGGATACACGCGGCGGCGCGGCGCTTTCCATCAAGAGCGTGGCGGGGCGGCCCATCAAGTTTATCGGTGTTGGCGAGAAGATGGATGCGCTGGAAGTCTTCCACCCAGACCGGATGGCGTCGCGCATTCTGGGCATGGGCGACGTCCTGACGCTGATCGAGCGGGCTGAGGCGTCCCTGGATCAGAAAAAGGCTGAGGAGTTTGAAAAGAAGCTCCGGGCCAACAAGTTCGACTTCGAAGACTATCTAGACCAGATGCGGCAGATGCGGAAGATGGGGCCGCTGGACCAGATCCTGAAGATGATCCCTGGGCTGGGTGGCGGCGCGTTGAAGGATTTGGACATTAATGAGAAACATCTGGGCCGCATTGAGGCTATGATTCTCTCCATGACGCCCAACGAGCGCCGTGAGCCGGGCCTGATCAACGGCAGCCGCCGTCGCCGCATTGCGAACGGCAGCGGAGCCACTATCCAGGATGTCAACCGACTCCTGACCCAGTTTGACCAGATGAAAAAGATGATGCGAA
>JAYTRQ010000352.1:0-5219 GCA_043746125.1 Armatimonadota bacterium
CCGATTTCGGGGGTGGGCACGTCCCGGAGGACGAGGTTGTCAAGGGATTCGAGGACGGCGGCTTTCATGGGCGGGATTCCTTGGGAGCGGGTTGTATCAAAATCTTAGACGAAAACTCGGCCCCATCGCGCATCATCCGCAAGGCGTCGCCGCCCCCGGCAAGCGTAACTCGGTGCGTAACCAGCGGCAGCAGGTCCAGCTTCTTGGACGCCATCGCCTCTAAGGCCATGCGCCAGTCGTCATCGCCGCTGGACACGCTATACTCCGAGTTCCAGGTGCCGCAGATCGTCACCTCCCGGCGCATCGCCTGGGAAAGCAAGGTGGGGGGCAGGGTGACATCCGCGCTCGGGTTCCCCAACAGGACCATCCGCCCGCCGCGCCGGACGGCCTTTAGCGCCTGTGCCGTCGTCTGCGGCACGCCCGCTGCTTCGACGCACAGATGGGCGCCCTCACCGTTGGTCAGCGCTTCGATGGCCTGCACAGGGTCCGTCTGACGCCCATTCACAGTGTCGGTGAAACCGAGACACCCGGCCAGCGCCAGTTTCTCCGGCACGATGTCGCACAGGATGACCCGACTTGCACCCATTGCCCGTGCCCACTGTGCCACCATCAGACCAATGGGTCCCGCCCCGAACACAGCCACGCAGTCGCCGATGGAGCAGCCGCCTGCCCGGCGGAGGGCGTGCAGGGCGACGGCGGCCGGCTCGGTCATGGCGGCCTCTTCCAGCGAGACGCTGTCTGGGACACGGACCAGATTGCGGCGCGGCGCGACAACATACTCGGCAAAGCCGCCGTCGCTGCGGGAGCCTAGGTAGTCATAGTCAACGCATTGCACGTACTGGCCCTTCTCGCATGGCCCGCACTTGCCGCACCAGAGCAGGGGAAAGACGGCGACGCGGTCGCCCAGCTTGAAGTCCGTGACACCCACGCCAGCTTCAGCCACCGTGCCGGCAAACTCGTGGCCGCAGACGGTTGGGAAGTGGTAAGTGCCCTTGACGAAGACGCGGGGGATGTCGGACCCGCAGACGCCACAGGAGCCGATCCGAACCAGGACCTTGCCCGCGCCGGGTTCGGGGCGCGGGATGGCCTCATGGCGGACGTCTCCGACCGCATGCAGGACAAGAGCCTCCATCGTAGGCATCAGTCGTTCCTCCGCTCAGACACCCCTGCGGCAGCCGCTTCGCGCGTCCGCCGGGCATTTCCGGCGTAAGTATCGCCCTTCGCGAAAAGGCTGCTCGTGCCACAGACCAGGACGTCCGCGCCCGCGGCCACCATAGCCGGGACGTTCTCGAAGCTGACGTTGCCGTCCACTGTAATCGGCACATGCGGGGCGCGGGCGTCCAGGTAGGCGCGGCAGTCGGCGATCTTCCGCAGAGCCGACTCGACCATCTTCTGACCCGCGAAGCCAGGGTTGACAGTCATCAGCAGTACGAAGTCTAGCTGTTCCAGGCTGTAGTCCAGGGTAGAGATCGGCGTGTGTGGGTTCAGGGCGACGCCCGCTTTTGCACCACCCGATCTGATCAAGGCCAGTGTCCGATCCAAATGGGTGGACGATTCGGCATGGACCGCGATCTGCTCCACACCGATGTCCAGCAACTGCCGGACGAAGAAGTCGTTGTTTTCGACCATCAAATGCACATCAAAGGGCAGAGCCGTGAGCGGCCGGAGCTGTTGCAGCATCACCAGGCCAAGCGGCATGTTAGGAACGAAATGGCCGTCCATGAGGTCGAAGTGCAGCAGATCCGCCTTGGCCGCTTCCAGCGCCCGGAGATCGTCCGCCAGGTGCGTCATGTCCGCGCACATCATGGAAGGCGCAAGTTTGACGGGGTTCGGTGTGTGCGACGAGATCGTGACGGGCGCGTCAGGAGAGCTTGCCGCGCCTTCCGTCAGCCATGTCTCGCGGAGATGGCGCAGGGATGAGCGCAGGGCTTCCCCAAGCAGAAGGTCGGAGTAGTCGCGGCCCAGCTTCGGCCCGCCGATCTCCAAGTACCCGATGAGGGGCCGGGTGGGGATAACGTCGGCACGGGCCAGCAGGAAGTCGCGCACTTCGGCGACATAGACGATCCCCCGCGCACGCTCTTCTTCCGAAAAGCCGAACGTCTTGTCAAACTTAGCGTCGGTGTTCTTCAAGTGGATCTCGGACAGATACGGCAGGCTGGCCTCCAACAATTGGTAGTTGTCATAACATACGACGCCGCTTTCGTCGGCGTAGCCGTGGGCGACGTCCGTACAATAGCCGACAGAGGCCGTCGCGTCCGGGTGTGCCCGATGATGGACCAGCAACTCCTCGGCCATGTTCCACATTTCGTCCGGCAGGGTCGGCGGCTCGGCGAGGCACGACATCGGCTCAATGGTCAACACAGACACGCCGCAGTCGTGGGCGTGGGCCATCAGGCCCTTAACGTGATCTAGGTAGCAGCGCAGGCCCTTCGGCTTGGTCGCCGCCCGGTCCCGCCAAACCGCGCCAGGGTTGGAGCCGACGCTTGGGGCGCCCAGCAAACCGCCGATCTCGATCAGCCGGCTGAAGTTCCGCCGGGCGACCTCCTGCCAGGCTGGATTCGGCATGAAAAAACCGCCCAACTCCCGATGCGCGGTGAAGACGCTTGAGATTGAGAGGCCATAAGCCTCAGCCTTCCGGCGTAGGTCTAAAAAGAAGTCATCCGGCAGTTGGTAGATCTCAAAGAACGTGCCTAGCTGGACGTGCCGGACGTCCTCATCGGCCATCAGCCGAAATAGCCAATCGTACGAGTAGCGGTACTCAATGGGGTCGGTTTTAACGCCGAGTTGAAGCTGGAGGGGAAGGCTCATACGCCTCTATTGTATCCGAATGAGAAAAACTTGTCAAGTTATTCCGCGCGAGAGAAACTATTTCCAGGAATTCTACCACTCTATTAGGGCGTCAGTGTGCCACAATACCTTATGTCAATCCTGCTCAAGATCTCCTCGCTCTATCCGTCGTTTAATGACGCGGAGCGAAAGGTGGCCGACACTATCCTGCATGACCCCGAGGCGGTCCGAGCGCTTTCCATTACCCGGCTCGGCGAACACTCCGGCGTGAGCCAGACCACGGTCAACCGGTTCTGTCGGTCGCTGGGGTGCGAGGGCTACACAGATTTCAAATTGGCCCTCGTTGAAGAGATGGTCACCCAGAGGCAGGATCACCCGGAAGGGCACGGCGACGTCACGGACGAGGACAGTCTGAACATCGTCGTCCAGAAGGTCCTTTCTCTTGACCTAGAGATCATACGGGATACGTTGGAGAACCTGGATTTGGCGGCTTTCGAGAAGGCTGTAGAGGCTCTGTCGCAGGCCCGTGTCATCGGTACGTTCGGGGTCGGCAGTTCACACCCGGTGGCGATGGACCTCTACTACCGGTTCTTGCGGATGGGCTTCCAGTGCGTCTTTAGCTCGGACAGCCACATGCAGGCGATCAACGCCGCCCTGCTCGGCCCTGGTGACGTTGCCATGGCGATCTCCCACTCGGGCGAGACGCAGGACACCCTAGATGCGGTTGCACTGGCACGCGAGACGGGCGCGACCACGATCTGCCTGACCAATTTCCCCCAGTCGCCGCTGGCACAGCGGGGCGACATCTGCCTACTCACGTCCTGCAAGAAGACAACCTGGTCCAACGAGGCCATTCTGACCCGCTTGCCTCAGTTTGCCCTCTTAGATGCCCTTTGCGTCGCCGTCAACCGCCGCAAGAAACACGACGCGGCCCCAGCATTGGAACATATTGAGCGAGCCGTCGCGCGTAAGCGGCGCTGACAGCGTGCTATAATAGGAGAACTTGGGGGAAATATGATGGCAGGAGAAATAACCGCCGGCCTGACGGAAAAAGTCAACGAGTACCGGGTGATGAGCGCCCCGCTGGAGAACGCGATGCGGGAACTGGAATACGCCCAGACGCTCTTGAAAGCACGGGCCGAGAGCGATATCGCCCAGACGGTGCCCGCCCTGGGCGCTCTGGCCGACATCCTGGACATCTCCAGCCTGGACCTGCTGATGTCCCATGACCGGCTGGCCTTTGTCCACGAGGCGATGAGCCGGCAGGGGCTGACGGAGCAGGATGTCGCCCAACAGATGCGGGCTTTAGTGTCGTCAGACCAGTCCCGCGACGACTTGAAGGCATTGGGGATCGGCGAGCAGATCGCGTAGCGGGGGTGCCGCTCAGGAGGCGCGAGGGGATAAATCCCTCTCGCTGGGTGAACGCCCTCCGGGCGGGCTTGAGCAATGGCCGAGACGCGGCCCGCCCGTCCAAAGGACGCTTATTCAGCGAGAGGGATTTATCCCCTCGCGCCTCCTGAGCGGCACCCTCGGCGCCTCGTGCAAAACCAATCGGCTGGGTACTGCTGGCACTGTGCGGCTTGACGCGGGCTTGCGGCTACTGGGCCTGGCCGACGCCCTGGTTGCCGCTGGGCGGCCTGTCAAATCGTCCGGCGCGGCGGCCACGTCTCTGACCATCTTTGCTGGCCGTCACACGATTTCCAGTTCCGCCAGATAGTCCCGCCCCTGCCGCTTCCAGGCGCGGGTGCAGAGCGGCAGAAAGTCACAGGTCGGGCAGACGTCGGGTAGGGGGACCGGCTGGACGGCCTCGAAGTCCTTTTCCAGTATCTCCAGGCCTAGCCCACGCACTTCCTCTTCCAGCGCAGCCATCTCTTCTTCCGCGTACGAGGCCGAGGCCATGACGCCGCCGCGCAGCGCGTGGATGGTCGCGAAGACCCGCCGGTCCGGGTTGTTGCGCTTCGCCAGCAGCTGATAGACCGACATCGCCAGGGCGCCCTTGACGTCTTCCTCAGAAACGCTCAGGCGGCCTGATTTATAGTCTACGATCTCCAGCGCCCCGTCCGCCTCGTGCTCGTCTATCCGGTCCACACGGCCCGTCAGCACGAACGGCCCCAGGTCCCATTTCAGCATCTTCTCGATCAGGAACGGCTTAGTCACGTCCGCCCGCGCCTCGGACGCGGCGTGATACGCCACCAAGATTCGGGCCGCCTCTACCTTGTGTCCCTGCTCTTGGGCGGCATCTTGGTAGCCCTGCGACTGCCAGACCGTCTCCATTTTAGCGATCAGTTCGGGGGCGGACACGGTCACGCTGCCGCCCTCCTCATGGAACGTTTGCAGGGTCTGGTGGAGCGTACTCCCGAACGTGTACCCGGCCCGCGCCCGGTGGTAGAACTTGCCGACCTTTTCGACGTATTCCAGCCGGTACATCATCG
>JAYTRQ010000353.1:0-5209 GCA_043746125.1 Armatimonadota bacterium
ATAGAAGGCCCGCCCTTGCGGGTCCTCCCAGGGGGATGGACCCAAGTTAATGAGAGGCTGCCTCTTTTCCAGCACCTCATAGCCGTGCTCCTCCGCCCATTCGGAGACCATTCGGCCGGATCGTCGCGCCTCCCACAAGACGATGAACAGGGCGATCCCAACGAAGGCTAGAAACCCAATCCCGATGACCAGAAACACGTCCACGTCAGAAATAGTCCTGCAAGTAGCAGACGCGGGGCGGCAGGAGACAGGAGAGCAGGGCGTACTGCACCTCGTCCGTGACCGACAGCCGCCCCGCCGCCCGCAACCGGTCTAAGCCCGGCTGGCCCCAATAGGCTTGGTTCAAGGTCTGTACGTCCAGCGTGACGCCCGGCGCTTCAGTCGCCGCCTGCACCGTCACGCGGCCCGATTCTACCGAAACGGCGAACGTGCCGTCGTTCCATTCGCACTGCCCGTCTTGGACTTGAAGCACAACGCGGCCGGATAATTCGGTGCCGGGGCACAAGGCAGACAATGCCGCCGCGACGTCCACCACGCGGCCCATGAACAGCGGGCGGACGCGCGTCTCCAAGTCCCAGTGCATGACGTGGAGCGGCAGCGGGTCGTCGGCCGGGGCGCTAAACTCGACCTTCGCGACTTGCGCCCCGTAGTAGTGCAGCACAGAAAGCAAACCTTTGTAGGCGGCGGGCGTCAGTGCAAAGAAGTCGCCGATCTGGCCTGTGTCGCCGTCACTCGGGTAGCGGAATGTGAAGTAGCCCTCGGCCTCGCCCGTCCCCGGATCATGGTAAACCTGCACGTAGGTCGTGCGATTGTCTCGGTGGCCCAAGGCCTTGTCCCAAAAGTTTGGACTCGCGTTGCGCCGAGTGGTCATGCCGGAATAGCGTCGGGCAAAAGCGTCGTAGACCGGCCGGACGACGTCCAGGGCATCCGGGCCATCGTAGGCGCGGACGTGCCGGCCCTCCGGCGCGGCTTGGATCTGAGCCGTCGGGACTGTGTAGCCGCGCTTTTCACCGACCCACTCCCAGCCATGGCGCCGGTAGAAGGCGAACGCGAACGGATACAGGCCGCTCAAATACTGCCCCCGTTCGCGCATCAAGCGCAAGGACTCAGAGAGCAGACGCGCGGTATGGCCGCGCCCCCTCTGGTCGGCCGTACAGGCGACACCCGCCACGCCGCCCATCGGCGCGTCGGTCTCGCCCCACGTCACGTGCAGGTCGTGGACGGTCACCGCCGCGACCAGGCGTGCGCCGTCAAAGACGCCCAGCGTCGGGCTAGCAATGTCCGGCTCGGCGGGCGCGGGGCGGGTCCCGCCGGTGAAGGCCTCCGCCATCAGGAAGTCCAGGGCCGAGGCGTCGGCAAGTGTAAGTGGGCGTAAATCCATGTGAGTGTTGCCTTCATGGCATCAAATGAGGGTGTCAAATCTGCGGGTGCGGCTCACCTTCGCCCTCAGTCCAGAACCGCTCGGACAGGTAGCGGTCGGCACTGTCGCAAAGGATGGTCACGAGGACGCTGCCCGGCGGGGCGGTCTTGGCGATTTGCAGGGCTGAGTGGACGTTGCCGCCCGCCGAAATGCCGACCAGCAGGCCCTCCTCGCGGGCCAGGCGCTTGACCATGACGTAGGCGTCTTCCGTCCGGCATTCCACGTTCTCGTCTGCCACGGTCGGGTCATAGATCGGCGGCACGATGGCTGTCTCCAAGTGCTTCAGGCCCTCCAAGCCGTTGAACGGCGAGTCGGGCTGCATGGAGATCAGACGGACGTCGGGCTTGACCTCTCGGAGATAACGGCCGACGCCCATCATGGTCCCCGTTGTGCCCAGGCCCGCCAGAAAGTGCGTGATGCGCCTGCCGGTCTGCTCCCAGATCTCCGGCCCGGTCGTCTTGTAGTGCGCCTGCCAGTTGGCGTCGTTGCCGTACTGATCGGGGTAGAAATAAAGGTCCGGGTCCTCAGCATAGAGCTGCTTAACCCGACGAATCGCCCCGTCGGACTGCTCGCCGGGCGGTGTGTAGACGATCTCCGCGCCATACGCGAACAAAATCTTTTTGCGCTCCGGGGACACGTTCCGGGGCAGGCACAAGCGGACCTTGTAGCCCCGCGCCGCGCCGATCATGGCGTAGGCGATCCCTGTGTTGCCGGAGGTCGCGTCCAGGATAATCTTACCCGGCTTGAGTCGCCCGGACGCCTCGCCTTCTAAAATCATATTCAAGGCGGGCCGGTCTTTGACGGAGCCGCCGGGGTTGAAGAACTCGGCCTTGCCGTACAGTTCGACGCCAGGCGCGTCCCGCTCAATGGTCCGCAGGCGGACGAGTGGGGTGTTGCCGACGAGGTCTTCCAGGCGGTGCGCGGACGGAGTGGGCATGGGGCATTTCCTAGAGGTGATCTGGGAATAGTATACCCGTGACTCGCGTGTCCCACTGCCCGCCCGGTTTGACTGGGTCTCTCCGGGGGAAAAGGAAGGCAGCGAGAGAACCGATTGTGGCCGAACAGCCGAGTGAGGATCGCGAGAAGAACCAAGAGAAAGCTCAGGTCGCCGTCCGAGAGAAGGCCACCGTCCGCCGGTTCCTGCCCTGGGTGATCGGCGGCCTGATTCTAGTCGCCTTGATCGCTCTGGCCGTGACGAGCCATTATCGAGCCAATGCAGCCAACAGCGGCGGGGACAGTGCAGGTGCCTCCGGGGCGGTAGGCGGGGAGGCGAGCGCGTCCGGCACGGGTGTGCCCGGTCAGACGACTAGCCAGGGCGGCACAAGCCCCGTCAGCCCGATGCCGATTGGCCCCAGCACGGGAACGTTTAGTGCAGGAGCGGCTTCTACGACCGGTGCCGACAGCACCCGCGACCCGGGGACAATGGAAACAGCGACCGGGTCCAGTGCGGCTGGGAGCGCGGGGACGGCAGGCGGAATCGGAACGGCCGGTGGTGGCTAGCAGCCTCCCATCGCGTGAAGAAACTGACAGAAAGAAAAAGATCATGGCTATCAATTCACAGCCGGACGCGGGCGACGGCGACGACAAGACGCCGCCCATTCCCAAGGGAGTGCTGATCGTGGCGGCCATCAATGTTCTTGTCATGATCGTCGTGGCGACCCGCGTCCTCGGCCGTAAGCCCGGTGGAACGAGCGCGAGAGACGCCAGCCAGCCTGCCGACACGGCGGCAGGGTCTTAGCTTGGGGAGGACGCACTGGCCGGGTCGAGTGTGGGAGCGCCTGGGACTACGCCCTAGAGTATGCAAGGGGTTAAAGAAAGAGGGCGCTGCTTGCTGCGCCCTCCTCAGCTGCCCTCTCCTGCTCCGCGCTTTCTATAAATTCTCTCATTGGCTTCCAACCTCGTCCGCCGCTTTTCCTCTGCTCTCCGCAGGCTGTCCGCGATCCAGGGCGGCGTCTTCGGATGGGCCAGAGCATCGTCAAAGGTCATCCACTGCACAGCGCTGACTTCGGCGGGGTCTATGGCTCTCGCGGTGCCACTGACGTAGCGGCAGAGGAACATGATATCGAGGCACGGCGGGTCTTCACCAAACGTGCTGCTCTTGACGTAGGCCAGGTCGTCTACCTCTACCCCGACCTCCTCTCGGATCTCACGCCTGAGCGTTTCTTCCAGAGCATCGGGCGTTTCTGTGCCCTCCATCTTGCCTCCCGCGAAGGCCAGCGTGCCACCGGCGTGGGCCTCCTGCTCGCTGCGGAAGGCCATTAAGTAGCGGTCGCCATCGTAGATCGCCCCCTCCACGTTCACCACATAGTCTCCACTCATTCAGTGCCCCCCGTCGGCTTGAGGAACACGTAGTCGAAGTTCGGCGGGTCAATCCCAGTTTGCTGCAAGGCCATCGAGATCTGCCCCATGTGGTATGTCTGATGGTTGCAGACGTGAAAGACGACCTCCTCTAGCGTCAGAGACACTGTCTCACCCCATTGGGGAAGCTCGGTGGTGATGACACGCGCCAGCGTGTCGCCATCAGCGCCTGAGACGAAGGCTCGGGTGCGGGCGCGGACGGTGTCCCAGTCCTTGAACAAACCGGCCTGCGCTCCCGCTGCAGCATCCTCGTAACGCGGCGACCTCGGCTCGCCACAGAGCCGCCCGAGTGTCCAGCGTTGTTCCGCGCCGATCAGATGGGCGACCAGTTGGCCAATGGTGTGGTAAGCGCCGCTCGTCTGGAACGGGTAATCGAAGGCTTCCGGGTGTGCTTCCAGGGTCTCGCGTAGCCGGAGGCGGGCGTTCTCGGTGTAGGCCAGTTGGCGTCGAATGTCCATGCCAAGAGTGTACCCTGCCGATGACCCCGTCTGGGGTACAATGGAAGGCATGAAAGTCACCGTCCTCGGCAGCGGGACCTCGCATGGCGTCCCTATGATCGGTTGCGACTGCGCCGTCTGTATCTCGCCCGACCCGCGTAACAAGCGCCTGCGCCCGTCCATCCTCGTGACGGCCGACGGCGGCGCGAACGTCCTCGTAGATACGCCCCCAGAAATGCGCCTGGCGTTTCTTGCCAACCACATCCGCCGACTGGATGCCATCCTGTACACGCACTCCCACGCCGACCACGTGTTCGGCCTGGACGACGTCCGCACGTTCAACTACAAGACCGGCGCGGCCATGCCCCTCTACGCCGAGCCGAACGTGCTGGACGATCTGCGGCGCATCTACAACTACGTCTTCAAGGAGACGCCGGTCGGCGGCGGCAAGCCCCAGGTGGACCTGCACGAGACCGGGCCAGGCCAGGATCTTGATCTCTTCGGGCTGGACATCCTGCCCTTGCGCGTCTGCCACGGGCGTCTGCCGATTCTAGCCTACAAGTTCGGCCCGCGCTTCGCCTACGTCACCGACGTCAACTACATCCCGCCAGAGACTTGGCCGCATTTGGAGGGGCTGGACCTGCTGATGTTGGACGCCGTCCGGCGCGAGCCGCACGAGACCCATTTCCACTTGGACACGGCTTTAGAGACGATTGCCTTGCTCCAGCCCAAGCGGACCCTGCTGACACACCTGTCGCACGACTACGATTATGCCGAAACGAACGCCGAACTGCCCCCCGGCGTCGAACTCGCCTACGACGGCCAGGTCATTGAAGTCTGAGAGACTTCCTGAAAAGCCTGGGGATAGGTGGAAGGGTAGGGAGGGCAGGGGGACCTCACCCTCTTCTCCCTCCCAATGTCCTCTCCCTTCGACCTCTCCAAAAATAAATGCTAAAATATTAGCATTTCCCCTTGACAGCTCGCCGCAGACATG
>JAYTRQ010000354.1:0-1578 GCA_043746125.1 Armatimonadota bacterium
GATCTCCGACCCGTCCCGGTGGCCGAGGTAGCAGATCTTGACGGGGACGCCCTGCTCGCGCAGCTTCATGGCGAGCGGGACGATCATGAACGTCGCCTGAATCTTTCTCGCCTTGACGGCGGCGGCGACGGTGGGGAAGTCGGTGAACCGCTGCGAGTTGAAGTTGGTCCCGGTCGCGCTCTGGTGGGAGGCGTAGTCGGTGACGGGACAGGTGAGGTGACAGGTGACGGGCAGGAAGCCGACGGTAAGCGCCTGGCGGGCCGCCCCGTTGGGGCCGCCGTGGAGGCCAGTGTCGGCGGTCTGGGCGTGGTGCCAGGGCTGGAGTCGCAGCAGGGCGAGCGCGGCGATGGCCGCGAGGACGCCGAGGACGATCTTGACGGATGAGGACATGAGCAGGTCTCCTTTAGACGTGAACGAGAAGATGAACAGGAGGGCGGGGGGACCTTGCCCCTACGGGTTCTGTCTGGTTCCCCCAAAATTGGGGACCGAGGGGCGATACAGGCCCATCTCTGAGATCGGGATGGGCGCAAAATCCGTCCATGGCGGCAGCGCGAGACTCGGCAGGTCGCCCATCAGGAGATTGCCGGCGACGTCCAGTGAGGAGAGGTCGTCGCTCAGAAATCGGCGGCTGTGGACGACGACGTTACGCCAGACGTGGTTGACACCTGCGCCGGACTCCAGGTGAGCCAACTCCGGATAACGGGTGCTGTAGGGCGGGCTATGGACGTCTACCGCCTTGATCGTTCTCTCAATCGTATCGGACCGGCGCATGAATTTCTGCCAGCCGTCCGCGCCCCAGAAGCCGCCGCTGACGGCGATGGGGCAATCCACGAAGAGGTTGTTGTCAATCCAGTTGTCCTTGCCGCCGTTCATCTGGACGCCGCCGAAATTGCCGCCGGAGCAGCGGGCGAACACGTTCCCATAAATCAGCGTGCCGCTGATAGCGTCATCCAGCCGGACGCCCGCCTGGCCAACGCCCGTCAGCCCGCTGCCGATGTCGTGCCAATGGTTGTACCGCAGGACGTTGCCCCGGTACGACGGGTTGGCCCATTCGTCAAACCCGCCCTGGTCATCGGCCTCGGTCACAACATGGTCTATCTCGTTGAACTCGATCGCGTGGTCGTTGCCTTCCAGCCGAATTGCCGAGTGCGGGGCGTCGTGCAGGTGATTGTGTGCGATCCGATTGCCCACGCCCTCGATCTGAACGGCAGGCGTGTAGGTACGGTCCAGCCGGGAGAAGTCGTGGATGTCGCAATTCTCGACGAAGTGCCCGCCCGGCGTCAAGGTCTTGCGGTCGCCGCCGATCATCCGAACGCCGCCCCGGCCCAGGGTGTACAGGTCGCAGCCCAGGACGCCGTCATCCGTGCCGCCGTCAATGACGACCGCGTCCCCAGCCAGTCGCCGGACGGTGCAGGCAGTCAGCAGGCAGTGGTCGCCGCCCGTCACGACCACGCCCGCCCCACGCCCGCCTTCCAGCGTCAAGCCGCGCAGGGTGACGTGAGACACGCCGGTCATCGTCACAAAGGGCGTTTCTAATACGGAGAAGCGCACGTCGGCGTTTGCGACTTCGCCTAGCGG
>JAYTRQ010000355.1:0-5196 GCA_043746125.1 Armatimonadota bacterium
AGGTCTCGGATGGCAAAGTAGAGGGGATAGTCGAACAGGTGCAGCGCATCTCCTGTCCCGTGCAGGTAGCCCATGACTTTAGCCGGGTCGCCGTCCAAAAACTCACCAACGGCCCACAGTTTCGGGTCGCTGCCCGTGACAAAGTCGTGGATAAAATCCGGTTCCATGCCCTTGATGTCGTCCAGCCGGTAACCATCCACACCCGTCTGAGCGGCGAACCACTGCGACCAAGCGATGAACGACTTCCGCACATAGTCGTTATCGCCCCGGAAGGCGTAATCCTCACCGAACTCTTTCTGATGGTGTGGCCCATTCCGGTCCGGCTCTGCCTCGTTCGGGTGGAAGTCCCGCCACGTTCGGGGGAACCGTCCACTCCCCACTTTGCCGTCGGCCCCCTTTGGCGCGAAGCCCGTCCAGGACCGCAGGACGTCGCCGGGCTTGGCGTCCGGCGACCGCTGCTCCAGCTTGATCTTGGATTGGTCGGGGATGTCGTTCCAGCCCAGACGAGCCATGACCGGGTTCGGCTCGGCGTAGTCCGCCCCCATCGCGTGGTTCAGCACGACGTCTGCGTAGACCTTGATGCCATTCCGGTGAGCCTCGGCCACGAAGCGCAGGAACTCATCTTTAGTCCCGAACCGTGTCGCCACCGTCCCCTTCTGATCCTTGTCGCCCAGGTCGTAAGGGTCGTACGGCCCGTACCCCATATCGTAAGCCCCCCCGCCGCCCTTCGTCGGGGCCGGCACCCAGACCGCGCTGACGCCCGCATCGGCCAGCGTGGGCAGTTCGCCTTTAATCTGCCCCCACCACGACTGCCCGGCGGGCGGGGCCGTGTCCCAATAGAACTCCTGGAACACGATCCCCTGCGCCCGTGCTGGGCTGGAACAGAAGACAAGCCAGGCCAGGGAGAGCGTCCCGAAGAGCAAAAGTGGCATAAATTTCACGTTCATGCCTCAGAGTATATCGCTTCGGGCCATAGCTGTCAACTGCGACGTGGGCAGGAAATCCGCGCCCGTCTGGCGTACTTACTGACGTACTGGTGGTCGCTATGTCATTACCTGTCTCGTTTGTCGTGACGGAGTGGGAGGGTCGGGTTGGCGCATAGAGATCTATGAAGATTGACCGCACAGACTCCGCACCCAGTCCTTGGGGAGACGCTGGCCTTGCCCGGCTTGTGTGAGCAAGTAGAATTTGAGGAGCAAATATGAACGAAGACATCCGACGAGTGGCCGCCCAAGGCCCATTCCAGCCAAATTGGGAGTCGCTAAAGGCTTACCAGATCCCTCAGTGGTATCAGGACGCCAAGTTCGGCATCTTCATCCACTGGGGCGTCTACGCCGTGCCCGCCTTCGGCAGCGAGTGGTACCCGCGCAATGCGTATCAGCAAGACTCGCCCGAGTTCAGGCACCACGTCGAGACTTACGGGCCACAGGATAAGTTTGGGTACAAAGACTTTATCCCTCAGTTCAAAGCGGAGCGCTTCGACCCGGCTGTATGGGCGACGCTGTTCAAAGAGGCCGGGGCGCGGTTCGTGATGCCGGTGGCAGAACACCATGACGGCTTCGCCATGTACGACACGGATTTGTCCGAGTGGAGCGCGGTCAAGATGGGGCCGAAGCGGGATGTGGTCGGCGAGTTGGCTCAGGCCGTCCGGGCGCAGGACATGGTCTTCACGGCGTCGTCCCATCGGGCAGAACATTGGTGGTTCTTTGACGGAGGCCGTCAGTTCCCCTCCGACGTCCAAGACCCCGCAAACGAAGGCCTTTATGGACCCGCCCAGCCTAAAGAGAGCGTGCCGGACGAGGCCTTTCTCGAAGACTGGCTGGCCCGAACCTGCGAGATCGTGGACAAGTACAAGCCTCAGATCGTCTGGTTCGACTGGTGGATCGAGGAGCCGTTCTGGAAGCCGTACCTCCAGTTGTTCGCCGCCTACTACTATAACCGGGCGGCGGAGTGGGGTCTGGGCGTGGCGATCAACTATAAGAACCAGGCCTTTGAGGAAGGCACAGCGGTCTTCGACGTGGAGCGCGGACAGTTGTCCGGCATCCGGCCGCTCTTGTGGCAGAACGACACGGCCGTCGGCAAAAACTCCTGGAGTTACCTGCCGGACCTGGACTACAAGACGCCAGCCGACATTATTACCGACTTGGTTGACATCGTCAGCAAGAACGGCGCCCTGCTGCTGAACGTCGGCCCCCGGCCCGACGGCACGATTCCCGAGGGGGACCAGAGCATCCTGCGCGAGATCGGGAAGTGGCTGGGCGTCAATGGCGAGGCGATCTACGGTAGCCGCGTCTGGCACATGTTCGGCGAAGGCCCAACCGAGATCGCCGAAGGAATGTTCACCGATACGAAGCGCGCCCCATTCACGGGTGAAGACATCCGGTTCACCGTCCAGGGCGACACGCTCTACGCCATCGCGCTGGCCTGGCCCGGCGAGACGCTGACCGTTTCCTCCCTGGCATTGGACGCAGAGGGCGCGGGCGAGGTCTCGTCCGTATCACTGCTAGGACATGACGGGGCGCTAAGGTTTGAGCAGACGGGGGAGGGCCTCATTGTCACGCTTCCAGCTCAACAGGTCGGAGACTACGCCTTCACCTTCAAGATCACGCGCCGGTAGTGGCGGGAGACGACCATGACTATCGCCCTTGAACTACTCGGCAGGGTCGTGGCAAAGCTAATCAAGCGGGTATAGTCTGAGGGGTGGACTGCCACTGGCTTGGTCGTCGCGCTAGTCTTCCAGCGGTTCGGTGGCGACCACGATGCAGCCAAGTTTCCCTCAGGCGCCGCAACCACTGCATCGGTGCAGTAAGATTTGGTCCAACTCAGGGCATCCACCTCTAACTTTGACAAGGAACACCTATGACAACCATACCACAAACTATGCGGGGCGTTGCCCTGCCCGGCAACAGCACTGTTGAGTTCCGCGAACAGCCGGTCCCGACGCCGGGACATGGGCAGGTCCTTGTCCAGATGAAGGCGTCGTCTATCTGCGGCTCCGACATCCGGGCCATCTACCGCGAACACACCGGGGTGGGGGACGAAGCCTACCGAAACGTCATTACTGGACACGAGCCGTGCGGACAGATCGCCGCCGTCGGGCCGGGCTGTAAGGTCTTCAAAGAAGGGGACCGGGTCGTGCTGTACCACATCAGCGGTTGTGGCATCTGCGAGGATTGTGAGTCGGGCTACATGATCTCCTGCCACACGCTCGGCCAGCGGGCCGCCTACGGCTGGCAGCGCGACGGCGGGCACGCTCCCTACCTCCTGGCTGAGGAGAACACGTGCATTCGGCTCCCGGATAACCTGACCTACACGGACGGTGCGCTTGTCGCCTGTGGCTTCGGGACTGCTTGGGAAGCCCTGACCCGCATCGGGGTAGGAGGCCGCGACCGTCTGCTGGTGACCGGCCTGGGGCCGGTCGGCCTTGCCGCCGCCATGCTGGGCCGTGCCTTGGGCGCGTCGCACGTCATTGGCGTGGACACGAGCCAGGCCAGAATCGACCTGGCGCAGGGTCTGGGCCTGGTGGACGAGGCGTTCGTCAGCGACGCTGGGGCACTGGACAAGATTAAGGCTGTGACGAACGGCCGGGGATGCGAAACGTCCATAGACTGCTCCGGCGCCCCCTCTGCCCGGAAGCTCGCCTTACAGGGGACCCGGCAGTGGGGCCGGTGCGTGTTCATCGGCGAGGGCAACAGCGTGGAGTTCGACGTCTCGCCGCTGTTGATCCACCCGCAGATCACGCTCTACGGGTCGTGGGTGACGAGTTTAGGCCACATGGAGGAGCTGCTTGAGTTCCTGTCGCGACGCGACCTGCACCCAGAAAAGACCGTCACGCACCGGTTCACGCTGGATCAAGCCGCCGAGGCCTATGATGTCGCCGACAAAGGCCAGTCGGGCAAAGTCGTGATCGTCTACGAATAGGGAAAGCTGAGAGGAGAATGGACCGCCGCATTTTCGAGCCGGAGCCGAGCGGGGGCGGGGCGCACCGCCGGAGCGCCCTGCGCCTAGCCGCCGCCGTCTTGGGGGCCGGCTGGCTCGGTCTGGCGTACCTCAAACATGGTGGTAATTTGGGCACATGGCTTCAGGAGCAGATGACCGGCCACGTCACGGTCTGGACGCTGCTAGGCCTGGTCGCCGTCACCTATGCTTACGCCCGGCTCCGCAAGCGGCTGATGCACCCGCCGACCGTGACGCGGCCCAGGACAGCAAAGCGGCCCCCGCCCCGCGTCCGGTTCCCGGCCGCACCCGAAGAATAAGATGCCCAAATCCCGCCGCCGCCCACCGCGCCTCGAACACCTGCCCCGCCTTATCGTGCCGGGTGCGCTGGGCCTCGCACTCGCCCTGTGCGCGTGGGGGTTCGTGCGCTTCAGCGTCATCGCCCTGGACAAGCAGGCGCACTTCGCGCCCGATTCGGTCCATCCGTGGGACGGTTACGCGGTCGGTTGCCTTTTCGTCGGTATGGTCGCGCTGGCCGGAATCCTCTTGAGCCTACGTGAACCTGCACCAATGCGCTGGAGGCGGGCGCGGCATCCGCATCCCGGTTCCAAAGCACAGCGGGTAAAACCGAGACAACGTTCGGGTACAATGAGCATACGATGACACCCGACCCTCCCCATTCCCAAGCCGAACGACACGGTGACGGCCATAGCACCCGGCGGGACGCCCGCGAACTAGCCCTACGGATGCTGTTCCAGCTTGACCTGGGCCACCAGCCTATTGAAGAAGTCATGGAAGCGGCCCTCGCGCAGTCCAAGCTGGAGGGCAACAACCGTGCCTATGCCGAGGAATTGGTTCGGAGCACGCTGGACAACCGCACCGAGATTGATGCCCGCCTGGCCGCATTGACGACCGACTGGGCCTCGGACCGGCAGGCGGTTGTGGACCGGAACATTCTGCGGATGGCGGGCTATGAACTGCTGTTCCGGCCCGACGCTCCCGTCGCCGCCGTCGTCAATGAGGCCGTCGAGTTGGCGAAGAAGTACAGCACGGCCGAGTCCGGTCGGTTCGTCAACGGTGTCCTGGGGGCGCTGGCCCGCCAGCCGCGCGGGCCGAGGGCGAGTAATAGAGCGGAAGAAGGGGAACCGGGCGGCGATGCCTAGCTACGAGATGCGGCCGTTCGCGATGCCGGAAGCGGAGCGAGTGGCAAGCTGGGCGAAGACGCCCGAAGACGCACACGATCTATGTGGCTCGCGCGAG
>JAYTRQ010000356.1:0-1574 GCA_043746125.1 Armatimonadota bacterium
CCGGGGAAGGTGTAGGACGGAGCGCCGATCATGTCCACCCCGCCCGCCACGGCGACCGCCAGGCAGCCCAGCAGGAGGGTCCGCCGCTCCCGGTCCAGCGTGGGAAGGGCGCGTATCCCAGCCAACAGGAAAGCGGCCAGGACGCCGAACTGAAGGGCCAGGCCCACCCCCCCGGTCTCGGCGGCCCATTGTACCCAGAAGTTGTGGGCGAGGTTCGAGTGCCCCGTGCCGGACGCCAGCACCTCGCTGACGTCGTCCCCCTGGTGCGTCCAGCGGCCCTGCATCACGGGCCACGCGCCCAGCCCCCAGCCGGTGAAAGGCCGCTCCGAGGCCATCCGGCAAGCCCCGCGCCACCGGTGCAGGCGGTCCGTGAGGGAAGTGTCATCCCCTGCGTGGGCCAGGGTCGCCGCCCGGTGCGAGACCAAGGGGGCGAGTTCGCCGAAGGCCAGCAGGCCCGCAAACGCTAGCACAAGGAGCAGGGCCGGGCCGATGACGAGCGCGCGGTTGCTGCGGGTCAGCCGCACCGAGGAGTAGCGCACGGTCAGGAAGACCAGCACGACCAGCCCGGCCAGCGCCCCGAACCAGGCGGAGCGGGTCCGCGCCAGCAGCAGGGCCATGCCGATGAGGAGCGCGGCCCCCTGCGCGAACAGCAGCCCCTTCTTCGACTCCTGCTCCCGGTCCAGCGCCATGGCCAGGCCGAGCGGCAGCAGGAGGACCAGGAACGACCCAAGCTGCTCGTGGTTGCCGAAGAAGCTGGTGATCGCGCCGGTGCTAAGGTTGCCTTCCGCCCCATACTGGATCAGCCCGTACAGGCCCACCGCCGCGCCCAGGCCGAGCAGCGGGTACGGCAGCAGGCGCGTCTCGTGGGGCCGCAGGACGAACGCGGCAACGAAGTAGACGCCCGCGCCCAGGGCCAGCCGCAGCAGCTCGGCGACGGCGAAGGTGGGGTACGGCGCGAGGAGGGCACTCAGGCCACTCCAGGCGAGCAGGCCGACCAGCCAGCCGGAGGGGCCGCGCAGGGCGGCCAGGGAGAGGCGGCCCGAGGCGGGGCCGGCGGCGGCGATCAGGGTGTAGACGAGGACGACGGCGGCTTGCAGCAGGTGGGCGCGAACGGGGCGGGACAGCCAGGGCATCTCGGCCAGGAGGGCGAGGAGGAGGATGCCGAACAGGCCGAGCAGGGGGGCATGGTCCGCCAGCCAGCTCCCCGCCGCGGGGGACGTCCTCGGGGCCAAGGAGCGCCCACCGTCGGGGCGGCGCACGTAATTTCCTGAGGCAGTTCGCCGGCTCGAACGCAGACTGTGATCTGGCGGTGTGGGCATGACGGTCAGTATACCTGACAGCGAACGGCAGCGGTAAGAATACCTGTCGTACAAACCGTGCCAAGTGGAGGCGCATGGGAAGAGAACTTCGGATACGGGGCTTGGTTCATCGGGTGCGCTCTCCATCAGGTGCGCTCTCCATCAAGGCTGACAGCAAAGTCACGCTTGAGGTGAAATGAAAGCCCGTCGTCGCGTCGCAAGAGGAACCAAAGGCCTCGCCGACAAACCCTAGAGGAACCCTTTGGCGAGGTGCCC
>JAYTRQ010000357.1:0-5191 GCA_043746125.1 Armatimonadota bacterium
GATACAGGAAAGGCCGGGCGGGGTTTGACCCCAGCAGGCGTACCGACGCCCGCGTGTCGGCGGGCAGGGCGACGTCGCGAGGCGACAGCGGCGACAGGCTTCCGTCCGGGCCGATGGCGAACCGCGACAGGGTTCGGTCCTTGTCGTTCCAAGTGAAGGCGTAGCGCCCCGACGGGCTGAAGCACAGCCCTTGCGGCACGTTCCCAGTCAGCACGCGGTCCTGCGGAAAGGGGGACAGCGAGCCGTCTGTGCCAATCTGATACTGCCGGATCGCGCCGGGCGCGTCCCAGCCCGTGCTCACCACATAGAGCGCCCGGCCGTGGGGGTCCAAGGCGGCTTCGCGGCAGTTGTCGTTCAGCTTGAAGGCAGGCGGCGCAAGCGGCGCGAATGCACCCGGAGAGGGCAGCGCGTACTGTTCCAGCTGGGACCCAAAGTTCAGCAGGTAGGCGGCAGGCCGCGCCGGGTGCAGCAGGAGGGTGTCCGAAAAAGACGCGGGCAGAGACGGCTCCTTTCGCGCCGTCCAGACACCACGCTTATCCACGTCGAAGGCCGTCAGCACGTCCGACAACATGTAGCCCGTTCGGCCAGTCCGGTCCAGGGTGATGCCGAAGTAGCCTTCGTCCTGACCGTAGGGGACGTGGACGCGTGAAACGGAGAGGGGCGTGAGCAGGCCGCTGGGCGCGACGACGAACGCGGACACGGTTCCCGCTCGCGGGTTAGTGGTGTAGGCGATCCGGCCTGCCGGGTCCAGGGTCAGCCCGAAGTCGTAGCGATCAATGGACGAGGCCGAGACGGAAAGCGCCCCGTCGGGTCCGATCCGGTAGCGGCTGACCGTGCCCCGCCGTCCGCTCACAGCATCCAGGAAATGCCCCTCCGCCTCGAGGCGTAGGGCATCTACGCCGATCAGGCCGGGCACGGCCGGTGGGAACAGGGCGGTGAGTTTGCCGTTCGGTCGCAGCCGGTACTGGCTGATCGTGCCGTCGCCCCGGTTGGCGACGTAGGCGGTCCGGCCTCCCGGCCCCAGGATGACAGCCGACGGCTCACGCCCCGTCTGGATTCCGGTCTCGTGCTGCCCCAGGCGCCCGTCCTGCCCGACGTCGTAGCGTGCGAGATAACTCCCGCCCCGGTTCGCGACGTACGCGGTCCGGCCTGCCGCATCGAACGTCACGGCAGCGGGGCCGCTGAGGAAGGTGTCGGTGAACGCCCCAAGGGCCGTGAGCGTGCCGTCGGGCTGCACCCGAAACTGGGCGATGGTTTTGCCTCCGGCATCCGGCGCGTAGGCCGTGCGCCCATCCGGGCTGACAGCGACCAGCCCCAAATGCGTCCCGATCGGCGACGGGCTGGCCACAACAGTCGGGGGCACAAGGGGCGTCAGGAGGCCGTTTCCGGCGACGGCGTACTGGGAGATCGTGTTCTCGCCCGAATTGGACACGTAGGCGAAGTGCCCGCCTCGTCCGAACGCCGGCGCCGTCGGCTCCTCGCCCGCAGACGCGGACGGGGGGGACAGCGGAGCCAGGCGGCCATCGGGCTGGACCAGGTACTGCGAGACAGCTCCCCGGAACCCGCCCGTCGCGTAGGCGAAACGGCCGTTCGGGGACAGGACGACAGCCGTCGGCCCATCCGAGTTCGGTCCGACCGCAGGCACCCGGCCGGGGGACAGGGGCACCAGCATTCCGCGTGCGTTCACCTCGTACTGCAAGACCGCCTGGCCGTCTTTGTCGGGCGCATAGAGCGCGGGCGGTTGAGAGAGTACGGGCGGAGGGGATGGAAGCCCGGTCACATGTCACCTCCCGCGCCGGCCTGCGCCAGCAGCCAGCGCTGGGCGCTGAACGGGGCATCCCCCTCGGCCGGCAGGACGCGCACGTAGGAGCCATCGGACTGGAGCGCGTGCGCATTCTCCGTGTCGCGCAGATAGGCGGCCAGGATGTCGTCCCGGACGTGGCGCTTGAGGGCGGGGTCTTCCAGCGGGAACAGCACCTCGACGCGCCGATCCAGATTGCGACGCATAAGGTCGGCGCTGCCCAGATAGATCTGGGACCGGCCGCCGTTGCCGAAGTAGAGGATGCGCGAGTGTTCTAAAAACCGGCCCACGACTGAGACGACCCGGATGGTCTCGGAGACGCCCGGCACGTTGGGCCGCAGGCAGCAGACCCCGCGCACGATCAGGTCTATCTGGACACCAGCCTGGGACGCGGCATAGAGGGCGCGGATAAGGGGGATGTCGCTGAGGGTGTTTGTCTTCAGGATCAGCCGGGCCGGCTTACCCCGCCGCGCCCAGTCGGCCTCCCGCTCGATCATCTGCATCAGGCGCTCACGCATGTTGACGGGCGCCACGAGCAGTTTCCGGTAACGGCGCTGGCGCGAGTAGCCGGTCAGGTGATTGAACAGTTCCGAAACGTCGGCGGCGATGTCGGCGCGGGCCGTGAACAGCGACAGGTCCGTGTAGATCCGGGCGGTAATGGGGTTGTAGTTGCCCGTGCCCAGATGCACGTAGCGGCGCAAGGCCCCGTCGCGTTCGCGGCGGACGACTAAAGCCACCTTGCAGTGGGTCTTGAGTCCGACCAGGCCGTAGACGACATGGACTCCCGATTCCTCCAGCGCACGCGCCCACTCGATGTTGTTCTCCTCATCAAACCGTGCTTTTAGCTCGACCAGCACAGCCACCTGGGTGTCATCGTCGCGGGCAGCGGCCAGGGACTTGACGATGGGCGAGTTGCTGCCCACCCGGTACAGGGTCTGCTTGACGGCAAGCACCTCCGGGTCGGACGAGCCTGTCTGGATGAAATCTAGGATCGGCCCGAACGAGTCGTAGGGATGGTGCAGCAGTAGGTCGCGTTCGCCGATGACGTCCAGGACGTTCCCGTTTGGGTCGGCTAGCGCGGCAGGGACGGCGGGCATCAGGGGCGGGTCCTTGAGGTCGGGCCGGTCCAGCTTCCAGATCTGCATCAGGTCGGACAGGCCCAGCGGTCCGGGCAGGGCGTAGACGTCGGCAGGGTCCACGAGCAGGTTCTCGATGAGCAGGGCGCGGACGCGGTCCGGCATGGCGGTTGTGACTTCCAGCCGGGCCACGTCCCCAAACTGCCGATGCCGCAGGCCCTGCTCGACCGTCTCCAGCAGATCCGAAGCCTCGTCCTCCTGGATCTCCAGATCGGCGTCGCGCGTCACGCGGAACGGGTAGCTTTCTCCCACTTGCAGACCTGGAAAGAGGGACCCGAGGTTGGCCGCGATGACCTGTTCCAGCCAGACAAAGCACGGCCGGCCTCCCCCACCATCTTCCCCACCGCAGCGGACGAAGCGCGGCAGGACGCCCGGCACCTTCATGCGGGCGAATCGCTCGCCATATTCCGGGTCGCGCACAATCACAGCCAGGTTCAGGCTGAGGTTGGAGATGTGGGGGAATGGGTGTCCCGGCCCCAGCGCGAGCGGCGTCAGGACAGGGAAGACGCCCCGCTCGAAGTAGGCTCGCAGGCCCTTCTGCTGCGCCCGAGAGAGGTCGGCGTAATCGCGGATTTCGATCCCGGCCCGCGCGAGTTCAGGCCGCAGCTCGTCCTGGAACACAGCACTTGCGTTCCGCAGCATCGGTCCGACACGGTCGCGCAGGTGCGTGAGTTGTTCGGCTGACGTCATACCGTCGGGCGAGACATCAGTCATTTCCGCCGCCACTTGCTGCTGCAAGCCGGACACGCGGACCATGTAATACTCGTCCAGGTTTGTGTGAGTGATAGCGACGAACTTAACGCGTTCCAGCAGGGGTTGGGTCCGGTCCCGCGACTCGCCCAGCACGCGCTCGTTGAAGGCCAGCCAGGACAGTTCGCGGTTCAGATACAGAGCAGGGTCGTTCAGGGAAGGGGCGGGTGGTGGAAAAGAGTCCGAGTCGGGCATGGCGGCAGATCCTCATCCCACCCGTTCGGCGGGGGCGGGTCCAAATCCTGCCCATGCCGGGAATGGGACAGGAATCTGCCCTGCCTCCGCCGAACGAAAGGTCATGCTCACTCCGTCCCAAATGATCGCGACCGGTATGAACCCGACCCTGACGCTGCTGCTCGTCGGGGCGCCCTTCTACACGCCCCGGTGCGTAGGGCTGTGGGAATACTGGGGGCGCAGCGCCCTGAGCATCGGCCTGGCCGTGGCCGTGGCCGAGAGCGGCAAGCGATTCGAGGTTTGGTCGGGACACCCAGGCTTTCCCAGCGGCCACGAGTCTTTTGCGCTCGCTGCCGTGGTCAGCCTCGCCATCCGCGACTGGCGCTGGCTCATCCTAGGCTTTCCTGCGGCCCTGCTGCTGTCTTGGGCCTTAGTTGATGCCCATTACCACGTCCCCATAGACGTCGTCGGGGCTTGGCTCCTCGCTCCACCCTGCGCCCTTCTGTGTCAGGCTCTGGGCGCGAAGCGGCCCAGCCAAACCGACCCATTCCGCCGACCGTGAAAAAATCGCCGCGCCGAATTCCCCAGGCCTCTTGCGTACGGGAGAAACGTTGGGTATAATAGGATTGTTCGTGGCGGGTGTAGCTCAGTTGGTTAGAGCGCCAGTTTGTGGCACTGGAGGCCGTGGGTTCAAATCCCATCATTCGCCCTGATAGCCCTGCCGGGGGCATCGGTCCGGCAAAAGATCAACCTATCGCGAAGATGCGAATAGGTTGATTTTTTGTTGGACCTTTTGCATGGGGGCTAGTCGGCTGGGCCGGTTGCAGTAGCGCTCAGAGAGGCGTGGGGATGGTTCGTAGGAGGTCCGGTCTCAGGCCGTGTGCTCCCCGGAGTAGTCGCTATGAAGAGATTTTACGACGTCATCGTCCTCGGCCTGGGCGCCATGGGGAGCGCCGCCGTCTACCAGCTCGCGAAGAGGCGCGTCAGCGTCCTCGGCCTTGACCGTCTCTCCCCGCCCCACGAGGCCGGTTCCACCCACGGAGAAACCCGTCTCACGCGCCAGGCTATCGGCGAGGGCCTCGCCTACACCCCGCTCGCCCTGCGCTCCAACGAAATCTGGCGCGAGATCGAGCGGAAGACCGGCCTGGATCTGTACGTCCAGACCGGCGGGCTGATCCTCTGCGGCACCGATGCCTCCGCGATCCACGGCAAGCCCGCCTTCCTGCAAACGACCCTTGCGGCGGCGCGAGAGTACGATATTCCCCACGAAGTACTCACCCCAGAGGAGATCCGTCGGCGCTTTCCGCCGTTCCGGGTGCGGGAGGATGAG
>JAYTRQ010000358.1:0-5183 GCA_043746125.1 Armatimonadota bacterium
CTACGTGCCGGCGGGCTGGTACCCGACCGGCGTGGTCGCCTCGCCCTTCAAGAAGCAGCTCTTGGTCGTCAACGCCAAGGGGACCCGGACGCGCTACCCGAACCCGACGTACAAGCAGTACAGCTTCGCCCAGGCGTACGACCTCAACCTGATTGAAGGGAACGTGGAGAGGGTCGTCGTGCCGAATGCCGCTCTGCTGGCCCAGGACACGCAGCAGGCGCTGGACAACAACCGGCTCTCGGCCATCACGAACCCCGTCAATCCACTGGCCAGCATCGGGCTTCAGGCGGGCAAGATCAAGCATGTGCTGTACGTCATCAAAGAGAACCGCACCTACGATCAGGTCCTGGGTGACGAGCCTTACGGCAACGGCGACCCGTCCCTGGCCCTGTTCGGGCGGGACGTGACGCCCAACCTGCACGCGCTGGCCGAGCGGTTCGTGCTGCTGGACAACTTCTACGACTGCGGCGAGGCGTCCGGCGACGGCTGGCCCTGGTCTACGCAGGCGCAGGCCAGCGAGTACGTCATCAAGAACCTGCCCTACAACTACAGCGGCCGGGGCCGCAACTACGACTTCGAGGGCGCGAACAACGACTACCCCGTGGCCGGCTTCCCCGCGACCGACCCCTACGGTCAGCCCCTCGTGCCTAACTCGCCGTTCCATGACCCTCACCAGGGCGGTAAGGCGCCGGCCATTCCCGACGTCTCCGAAGCGCCCGGCGGGCATATTTGGGACGACGCCCTGAAAAACCTCAGCCTCAGCGGCACGGGCCTGACGACCAAGTACCGCAACTACGGCTTCTTCAGCTCGTTCGGCGACAACGTCTACATCCCCGACAACTACCCGTCCTCCCCCGGCCTCCAGCCCGCCGGACACGACAACGGCGGCATCACCGACATTGACTTTCGCCGCTTCGACACCGCCTACGCCGACAGCGAAGGGCCGCAGCAGGTCGGCTCTCCCTATCCAGTCGCGACCTACGGCCACCACAACGCGATCAGCCGCTTCAGCGAGTGGAATCGCGAGTTCCAGAAGGCTCTGAAGGCCGACCCAACGGGGAACCAGGTCGCGGTCTTCCAGACCATCCGCCTGATGCACGACCACACCCAGGGCCTCAGCCCAGGGAAGCACACGCCCCGCGCCGAAGTCGCCGACAACGACTACGGGGTCGGCCAGCTCGTCGAGGCCGTCTCCAAGAGCGCGATCTGGGACAGCACGGCGATCTTCGTGATCGAGGACGACGCCCAGGACGGACCCGACCACGTGGATGCCCACCGCTCGACGTGCTACGTCATCAGCCCGTTCATCAAGAAGAACTCGGTAGACCACACGTTCTACAACACGGACAGCGTCCTGCACACGATGGAACTGCTTCTCGGCCTGCCGCCGCTGAACCAGTACGATGCCATCGCCACCACGCTCGGCGATTTCGACACCTCGCCCAGCAACGGCGACCCATACGTCCCAACCTTGCCGGACCCCGCGATCCTGAGCGAGCTCGCGCCCTCCGGTTCCAAGAGCGCCCTGCTCCCCCTGGAAACGCTGACCGCCAAGATGGACTTCGTTCACCCGGACAGCGCCCCGGCCGGCCTGCTGAACGAGATCATCTGGAAGAGCGTCAAGGGTATGGATTCGGTGATGCCTGCGCCGCGCCATTCCCGCCTCCTCCCGGCCCGTAAAGCCGCCTCCACTCGCAAAACCGCCTCCACCCCCAAAGACAGCGACGGGGACTAGCCGCCGTCGCCTCCGCCCAACCGAAAGCCCCGCGTCCACTCTTGGACGCGGGGCTTTTCCTCGTGTGGTTCGGTCGGTTGGCCTGTTTGTGTGGAGGCGAGGTTCACTCCCCGTTCCCGGGTAGTGGCTCAGTTGCGTCTGACACGAACCGTGCCGAACACCGGATCAGGAAGGGCGAACCCAGATCAGGACGGGCGAACCCAGATCAGGACGGGCGAACACAAGGTTCGCACCCTACAATCTCGTACCCGGCAACTCCGCGCCCATCTTGTGTTCGCCCGGCTTCCTAAATCAGACGCGACTGAGCCACTCCCCGTTCCCTATCCCGCCTCAGTTGACAGGAGGCCGGGTGATGGGGGAAAGGCAGCGGGGAAGGAGGCAGAGAAAGAGGGCAGAGGCCCTGCCTCTACCCCTGCCAGAGAGGTTATGGGAACGTATTACAAATATTGACCGCGTCGGCCGTGCCGGCCGTGTCGTTGATACAGCTCGAGTTGTTGTTGTCGCACATGTCCTCGCCGTCCGGCGGCGAAGAAAGGTGGGGATAAGCCTGCACCAGCGTACAGCCCGTCAGGTCCTTGCTCGCCCGGATCAGAGACGGCGTGTAGCGCTTGGCGTGGCCGTCGAAGAAGACGCAGTTGATCCCGTCCTGATGTCGGTTAGAGGCGACCATCAGATGCCCCGGCTGGGTCGAGTCCGTGTTGAAGTCGCCCTTGAACGACTCAAGCCAGAGGTCGCCGCCCTCCGATTCCTCATGGGTGTAGCCCCACTTCTCCGTGACGACCATCGTCTCCACAGGGTCCTCCACCTGAGACAGTGTCAGGCCTTCCGCAGACCGGTTGGCGATGTAGGAACGCGGGATGGTAAACTGGCCCCCTGTCATCGTACCGCTGGGGTCCGGGCTCAGGGTCGGCTGGGCGTCATCCGGGCAGGCCAGGATAGCGGTGCTCCGCGCGTAGGTCTGCAAGGCGTTGTACCAGAGCAGTGGGTAGGCGGTCGCCGGGTCGAGGTCGGACACGCCGAGCCGCGAGTCCTCCTGCGCTGTGATGGTGGGCAGGGCCGAGTAGTCGAAGGTGACGAACGGGTACAGTGTCTCGTCGTTGTCCTGGAGGTACTGCGTCACGGCCAAACCGATCTGCTTCTCGTTGGACAGACAGGCCGTCGCGCGGGCGTTCTCGCGGACGCTCTGGAAGATGGGGAAGAGGATCGCCGCCAGCACCGAAATGATGGCGATAACGACGAGCATCTCGATCAGCGTGAAAGCACGGGTGAAGCCCCGGCAGGCGGGGGTGGGGGGAAGGGCATAGGGAAGCATTCGGTGGCTCCTTATCTCTGGGTCCGGCATCTCCGGGTCCGGCAAACGATGGCCCCAGTTTACCCCGCCTACGTGAAGAGAACGTTAAGAAATCCGCCCTCGGGTATACTGGCCCCATGTTAGACGTCGTCGTCATCGGGGGCGGGCTGCTCGGGACCGCCGTCGCGCGGGACGCCGCCCTGCGCGGGTTGTCCGTCGCCCTGTTCGAGAAGGAAGACTTCGCCTCCGGGGCGACCGCTCGACTGGGCCGGCTCGCGCCCGGACGTCTGAGCGCCCTGCAAACGCTGGACTTCACGCGAGTCCGCGAAGACTTGCGCGAGTGCGAGGTCCTGCTCCAGATCGCCCCTCACCTGACCCGTCCGCAGCCCTGCCTCGTCCCCTTCTACCAGCATGGGCTTCTCGCGCAGGCGCGGCTGCGGGCCAGCCTCGCCCTCGCCGACGCGCTGGGCTTCGACGGTTCCCTGCCGCTGCACCAGATCCTGTCGCCAGGGGAGACGCTGGCGCGGGAGCCGAGCCTGCGGCCCGAGGGGCTGGTGGGCGCGGCCCTGGTCTGGGAGACGCTGGTCCCGGACGTCGAGCGATTCGCCCTGGAAATGGCCCTGGACGCCCGCGACCGGGGCGCGGCCCTGCATACGCACGTCCGGGTCGATCGCCTGGTCACGGAGTCGCTCCCGCATGGCCGGAGCCACGCCGTCGGCGTCGCCTGGACGGACCTGCTGACCGGCGAGGAAGGCCGCACGGGCGCGGCCCTCGTCGTCGTCGCGGCGGGTGCCTGGCTGTCCGGGCTTGTCGGTCCCTCGGCCGGGCTTGTGTCCGGCCCGCTCATCAAAAGCGTCTCCCTTGTCGGTCCGGCCCTGCGCGGTGGGCAGACGGCTCTGGCCTTCCCGCAGGAAGAGGAGGGCCGCCTTCTGTTCGTCCTGCCCCAAAGTGGTGGGTCCTGGGTGGGCAGTGTCGAAGCGGCCTACGCGGGCGACCTGGACACGGCGCACGCCACCGGGGCGGAAGTCCGCGCTCTGGCGGACAGCGCCCGTGAGTACCTGCCGGATGACGCCTGGGACGACGTCCTGCGGGCGGACGCGGCTGTGATGACGCCTTTGCCGCCCGCTGAGTTCCCCCTGACGCCGCCCCCCTCCCAAATCGTGGATTACGGCGCGGGCGGCGGCCTGCGGGATGGGCTTCTGTCCGTGGAAGGCGGCAGCCTGACGTCGTGCCGCTCACTGGCCGAAGAGGTCATGGACCTGGCCTGCCGCAAGCTGGGCCGGGCGCTATCTACCCCGCCTTGTCGGACGGCGACGACGCCCCTGCCCGGCGCAAGTGGCCGGTCCCGCCCGCCCCTCTCGCTCCGGGAGGAAGCCGTCTTGAGAGCCGAAGTGGCCCGCGTCGTGGCGGAAGAGGAGTGCCGAACCCTGCGCGACTTTTTGGAGCGGCGATTGAGATTTACACACGAGGAAGGCGGTGCCGCCCCCCCAGTCATTCTGGCCGAGATGGCGGGCCTGCTGGGGTGGGACCGGGAGAGGCAGGCGCGGGAACTAAAGGCCTACAAGGCGGACGTCGCACTGACGCAGGCGTTCCGGGTGCTGTGAGCCGCTGGGCGGACGTCCGCGTTCCTGACAGGACTAGTCCAGGCTCATTCGACCGTGTTGATACCGTGTTAATCCGGTATGTCGGCCGGCGGGGCGGGGATTGAACCTGCTGCGCCCGCCCCGCCGAACGTGGCGGCCAGGCCGCCTCCGGCCTGGGGGATCGGTGAGGGCAGCTTGTCATCATGCTGCGGCAGAAGGTAGACCGTGGCGTCGTATGTTCCCTGCATATAGGGACTGTTGCCGTGCAGGGCCAGGTTATCCAACAAGACCACGCGGTTGAAGGTGCCCCACTCTCGGAACTGCTTCAGCACGTTCTGCTGACTGCCTCGGCTGGTGACGGTACCGAGCGGGATGGCGAAAGGTGCCGCCGTGATCGCATTGGGTGTCGGCGGCGGTGGGAGAATGCTGAACGCGGCCGTCTCCTTCCCATGATACAGCCTCAGATGATGCTCCAGATCGGGCCCTAGGTTCTGCGTCAGCTCTTGCGACAACTGGTCCATTGCATGGACCCGATTGCTGACGTCGAAACGCGGCATCCGCGTTGCCTCGATGT
>JAYTRQ010000359.1:0-1570 GCA_043746125.1 Armatimonadota bacterium
GAGAACAAACGTTCGCACGACACGGGCCACTCCCCCACCCCAGGGGCGGGCCGGCAGCGGGCGACGGTGACGTGCGGCCGGTAGAAGCGGCCTTCGGGTGCGAAGCCGATGTCGGCCAGCGCCACATCCAGCCGTGCGGCCAGGTCCGCCATCTCCGGGCCAGCCGAGACACCTGCCCAGAGGACTTGGGGCCGGTGCAGACCAGGAAAGGCGCCTACGGACTCAAGACCAGGCACAAAGGGGGCTGTGGATGCCGCGATGGGGGCGGCGGCGGCGATGAGTCCTGGCCGCCTCTCTTCCGGCAGATCGCCCAGGAACTTGAGCGTGACGTGGTAGTCGTCTATTCCGTACCACTTGGCTTTGCAGCCGGCCCCCGATATTCTCTGCCACTCCTGCGACATAGCCCACACTTCCTGACGCGCTTCGTCCGACAATTCCAGGGCAAAGAAGTGGTTCATAAAGTCTCTGCCCTGCGTCGTGAATGGGCCGAACAAGAGGTCGTACAAGGGGCTGAAGCCCTTCACTGTGTGGCGCAGACACCGACTGGCCCCTACGCGGGCAGAAGACGTGAATTGCGGTGCGATTTCCTGTACCCGCGAAGCGACTACTCGGCCGCAGGCCATACAGCGAAGGGCTTCAGCCCATTGGCCCAACGTCCCATTGGCACAACATCAGCCGTTCTTCTCGGAGAACTGCGCATCGTCCGGGTTCATCAGGAACCGGCGGACGAGGGCCAGGGCGGACTGCGACGACCGGTATGCGACGTCGCTCCGGCCTCCTAAAAAGCGATGGGCTTCCGAGATCATGCCCCCGTCCCACGCAAGGCCAACGTGGACCGTGCCGACGGGCTTGGCCTCCGAACCCCCGCCCGGCCCGGCAATCCCGGTCACGCTGACGGCCAGATCAGAGTGGGCAGCTTGACGTGCTCCTTCGGCCATCGCCCTCGCGACTTCGGGGCTGACGGCCCCTACCTTCGCCAGCAGTTCTTCAGGCACCCCCAGCAACTGCGTCTTAGCCTCATTGGAGTAGGTCACCAGCCCCAGACCAAAGACGCGGGAGGCATCCGGCACGTCCGTTAAGCGCTTTGCGATCAGGCCGCCGCTGCACGACTCGGCCGTGGCGAGGGATTGGCCCAGCCGTTGAAGAAGTCCGACGACGGCGGACTCCAGCGTCTCTTTGTCCACGCCATAGACGACGTCACCCAGACGCTCCCGGATTTCCGACTCGATCGGCTCAATCAGCGCTACCGCCGCGACTTCCGACGGGGCGCGGGCCGTGATTCGCAGATGCACCTCAGCGACCTTGGCGTAGGGCGCGACCGTCGGGTTCATGCCGGCCATCAGGTCCCGCAGCGTCTCCTCCGCCGTGGACTCCCCCATGCCGATCAGCCTCAGCGTCCGGGACTGGATGACGGACCGTTCTCCCGTTGTCTTCTCTCGCAGATAGGGCTCGATGCTGGCCTCCGTCATAGGAATGAACTCGTTCGGCGGGCCGGGCAGGCACAGGACGCTCTTACCACCCTTCTCGAACAGCGCCCCCAAAGCGGTCCCGTTTGGGTTCGGCAAACCGC
>JAYTRQ010000360.1:0-5179 GCA_043746125.1 Armatimonadota bacterium
TCGCCAAGAGCGCACCGCCATCGGGTCTAAACCTCCTCCCCCTCCCGTTTCGGGAGGGAAGGCACTTGTGCCGGGTGGGTTATCTTAACCCCGCCAGAGCTTTGGCGTCCAGTCTCTTCGCCCCCTCCGTCCCGCTGATCTTCAGCGCCCTCCCGTTCTCCAGCACGACCAGCACATTATCGCCCAGGCTGGTGTAGGCCGCCAGGCTGGGGATGGCTTTGAGCAGCGCGAAATGCGCGTCGCTGAAGGCCAGCACCGTCGTCACCGTCGTCTGTTTGGCCGGGTCGTAGGCGCTGTCGGTCCAGACTCCGCCGTTCAACGTGAACGTCTTCGCGCCCACGGTGCGGACGATCCGCTTAACGGCGGCGGCATCATCGCGGTCGTAGCCCGCGAGGCCATTGGCAAGGTACGCACTCTTGGCGGCATGCAGGGTCTGACTTTGCGTCGTGGCCGCCGCGCCGTTGGCTTGGCCGAAGGCGCGGCCCATTGCTAGAGGGGCGGGACTGGCATACGCGCCGCCTCCGAAGCCTCCGCCGCTCGGCAGGGCGTAGATGCGAACGGGGCCGCGCGATCCATTCATAGCGATAGGACTGCCCTCGCTGCCGTCCGTCACCAGGAACGACGTGTAGGGCGTGATAACGCCGCATTCTTTGGACAGCCGGACGATCTCCTCGACCAATTCCGGGTCATCCCCGCCGCTCCTGGCCTCGGTCTGGCGGAGCCGGATGGCGTCTAGCAAATACCCGATCTTGCGCGTGGCCCACAGGCGCGGCAGGAAGTCGTTTGTGTCCGATACGGGCGGCAGGGCCGTGGACAGGGCGTAGGACGTCGGCTTGCCGTTCAACAGGCCCGTCAGGCGGGCCGAGACCGGGCCGGACCCCATGTAGCGGCCGGTGATCAAAAGCTGAGACCCGGCGAACAGGTCCGGCAGGTCGGATGGGTGCGGGTAGACGTCGGCGGTCTTGACCCCGTTCACTTCCACCGAAACGTCGGTCAGGACCGGCGAGGCGACTTTCTTGTAAAAGCGCGACACTTTGGCCTCGATGTCCTCCTGGGGCCGCACATAATCCGAGTCGCCCTTGTTGGCTTCGGCCAGGCGGTCCAAAAAGTGGACGTCCACGTCGTAGCCCACGCCGAAGTCGAACAGGCGGACCTTTCGCGGGCGGCTCAGGGCGCGGGCATCGGCTGTAATCTTGGCGTCCGATGTCTCGCCTACGGTGGGCAGGCCGTCGGTCAGGAAGACCACCATGTTCTGACGGCCTGTGTCGGGCGTGGCCGGGAACATCTTGAGGGCCGTATCGAGAGCGTCGTGGATGTTTGTGCCGCCCTCTGCCTGGATGTCCTTGACGAAGGCCAATCCCCGCTTGACGTTGTCGGGCGTGGCTGGGAGCAGTCCGTCCGGGCTGAGGACGTCGTTGGTCTCGTTGAACGTCATCACGTTAAACTGATCGCCCGGCTTTAGGTTTTGCAGCACGTAGGCGAGGGCGTTGCGGGCCTGCTCGATCTTCGGCCCAGCCATCGAGCCGCTCCTATCTAGAACCAGCACGAGGCGCTTGGGCAGGGCTGGGACGTCCAGCAGGTCCGTCTTAGGGGACGCCATCAGCAGGAAGTAGCCCGAGTCGCGCTTGCCCTCGCGGTTCGGCTCGAAGTCCGCCGTCCGCGCCTGCGGCAGCGAGACGTTGTAGGCCAGCAGGGACAGGCCCACAGGGTCATGCTTGGTCGTGCTGTAGTAGAGGATAAAGTCGTCCCGGACGGCCTCGTCTTTGGCCTCCCACGTCACCGTCGCCGTCTTGTCGCCCGTGTGGCGCACGGAAACCTCGTGCGAGGGCGAGTAGACATTGGCGAGTGGGGCGTCCCCGGCCAGCGTGACCTGAACGGTCGTCTCGCGCGGCGGCTTCGAGGCCGCCTGCCCGCCGCCCAGCGTCCCGCCGAGGAACGAGTAGACGTACTTGCGGGCGTCGCCGCCGTCCGTGGAGAGCGTTTCGGCGTAGCTGAGCGTGACCTTGCGGGTGGCGTGGGCCGGGACGGGGTACAGCTTGACCTCATACGCGCCGCGCCCGACGTAGCGCAGGAGGGCCGGGTCGCGCTGCCGCCGGACGATGCCCTCGTAGGTGTCCGAGGCCTGATCGCGGTCCAGCAGCCGGGCCGTCATCTCGCGGTCCCCATCGTACAGGGCAAAGTCGGACACGACCGCGCCCTCCGGCAGCGGGAACAGGTAGGAGCCTTCCTGGGCGCGATCCGTGTCATTCCGCCAGGTCTGAGCCACTTCCGTCTGCGCGACGCCCCCTGCGATCTTGGCCGTGACGTGGACCGAGTCCACGGTGAGCATCTGCTGGAACGGCGGCATCCAGACCGGCGGCATGGGGTGCGGCCAGGGCAGGATGCGGGGCGGCATCACCGGGTCTATGGGCCGCCGGATGTCGGGGTCCTGCGTCCCCTGAGCGCGGGCGACCTGGGCGTGGACGACGTAAAGCGCGGCGGGGGCGAGCGTGAGCGGCAGGGCGAGGAGCAGGGCGATTCGGCTGCGGTTCATGGGATCGGTCTCCTGAGAGGTGGGCCTTTGGGGGGTTAGACCCGGTTCCGGGCGTATGCCTTCAATTCTGGTGCGGGAGGTTTTCGGATCACCCCCCGGCCCCCAATTCTGGGGGAGGAAGAAACGCGGTGGGGCGGGAATCGAGATAAGTTGTTGCTTCTGCGTTTGCCGGAAGATATGATATGATGTTGGCAGGCAGCCGGGAGCGTGGTGGTTGCGGCCTCTGGTGGGCATCCGATATACCTCACGGGTACGGTAAATGGGGCGGAATCGGGCGTGTTATGCCGCGCGGCGGTTTTTATGTCTGACGCTGCCTCTAAAGGTGGGCGGTTGTTGGCGTTCCGGCGCAGTGAAGGCCGCTATTATGGCGTGTTATGCCGCGTCCGCGCGGTATAGTGACAAATTAGACCTCTGGATATGGCGACGGCTGTAACCCGAAATTCAAGAAGGAGGAGACATGAGGAAAACCATGAACTTAACTATCCAACGTCCCCTTTTAGGGATGACTGTCTTTGGCCTGCTTGGGGGTTTTGGAGGACTGGCTTTACACGCCATCGCCAACGCGGACAAGCCGCCAACACCTGCTGAACCGAAAAGGGTTTCACTCGAATTGCGATACCTTCGTACCGAGTAAGATGCCGAGGGGCCACTCCGGGTTTACAAGGTTCAGCCTCCCTACCCTGGATGGGTAACAGGAAGTCGCGCCGTAAATCATGCGACTGTGCAGATCATCAAGACTGGTCTTGAAGTTTCTTCCATTGTTGGCTCCAGCCCTGAGAAGCGGTCTAAGGAGATCGAAGACATTCCGTTTGATACTCAGAGCATGACCATTACCTACGACAAAGGCAAAATCACCTTTAAAGATGCGGCGGGGCATCACTATCTTTTGGAGTCTCAGTAGGTATGACTTCAGATTGTGTCTAAAGGTTTGGCTGCCATTGGTCTAGCATTGCGCTGCACCGACTTGCTCGTGGCTGCCCCGGACTTCAGAGCGAGGGGAAACGCGCTTCCACCCACCCCGGATAACCGCCTAAACGCATTGATAAGCCGCTGGCTTCTGCTACGCTTCCCCGCCGCCATCTGCGCCGTTGCCCCAATGGTGGCTTTACGCAGAAGCCCGGCAAGATGCCCCAACGTCACCCACGCCAAACGTGAGATGGTGGGGCGCTTCTTTGTTGAGCGCGGCCCCCTCAGTGCTTCATCCTCATGTGCTTAACGCGGGGCTGAGGGCGAGGGTGGGGAGGAAGCGCAGGTGTCGTGGGTGAGCGAAGTCGTTAGGCCGCGCCATACAGGCTGTGTGGTAAAATAGGGCAAAGGAGTACCGGAAATGCTCAGTCCCGCGCTCGAACGAGAATTACGTCAACAACTTGAAGTTCTGCCGGCCAACCAGCAACGCCAAGTTCTTGATTTTGCCCGCGCCTTAGTTGCCACTCAGTCCCAGGGCGTTCCTGGACAAGCCCTTCTTTCTTTTGCCGGCACTATCAATGCGCCTGATCTCGCCATTATGGCGCAGGCCGCAGAAGAGGATTGCGAACTAATCAATCGGAAAGAGTGGTGATCTCTATGCTGAATGCCACCGCCCTTCGCTTTCTGCTGGATACAAACATCATTATTGCCTTCTTCGCCCAAGAAGTCGCCGTGCTGCAACAGTTAAATCAGGCCCTCGAAGTTTTCATTCCCAGCATTGTATTGGGCGAGTTGTATTACGGGGCAGAAAAATCCGCCAACGCCGCTGCGAACGTCCGGCGGATAGATGAATTGGCTGCCCGGAGCGCAGTTCTTGCTTGCGATGGTGAAACCGCCGAGCATTATGGACGGATAAAGAACGAATTACGCGCCAAAGGAAAGCCATTGCCTGAGAATGACATCTGGGTCTCAGCTGTCGCATTGCATCATGGTCTGATGCTTGTCACTCGTGACGCTCATTTTCAGGAAGTCGCTGGTCTGTCCGCGGTCGCCTGGTAGCACAGGGCGTGGCCCAACAATGCGCTGTCCCCGATGCTACGGCCCTCTCTGCCTCGGTACGCATTCCACGAAGAAGCCCGGCAAGACGCCCCACTGTCACTCGCGCCAGACGTGAGACGGTGGGGCGCTTCTTTGCCAAGCGCACCGCCCTCAGTGATTCTTCCTTAGACACCCGGCGGCGGGGCCGAGGGTGGGGGTGGGGAGAAGGCGCAGACCATCGGCACGGCCGTTTCCCACCTGGCGTCTCTTGATGGGTTCTGGGGTCGTGGCTCAATTGCGTCTGCCATGAGCCTTGCCAACCACCGGTGAGAAAGGGCGAACACAAGGTTCGCGCCCTACGATGCCGCGCCTGACAATCCCATAGGGGCGAGCCTTGTGTTCGCCCCGCTTGTGTTCGCCTACCTCCCTAAACCAGACGCAATTGAGTTACTACCGTTTCTGGAACCTTCCCCGCACGGCCGCCGTTACAACGGCGGCACACTCCGCCGTGCCTGGAAAGCCCTCCCTTGAAACGCACCGCCAGCCTCAGCTTTATCTTCGTCACGATGCTGATTGACGTCCTCGGTTTCGGCCTCCTCGTCCCCATCCTTCCCAAGTTCGTCGCCACGCTCTCGCACCAGGGGATCAGTGCGGGGGCGCGGGACTACGGCTGGCTATTGTCGCTGTACGGAGCGATGCAGT
>JAYTRQ010000361.1:0-5177 GCA_043746125.1 Armatimonadota bacterium
AGCGTCAACGTGTCCATCCCCGAGACCTGTAGCCGGTGCGGCGGTGCGGGTGCGGTTTCGACTGGGAAGGCCAAGCCCTGCCCGATGTGTTCCGGCACGGGCAGACTTAAAGGCGGGCGCGGCATCTTCGGCAACAACGTCTGCCCGCAGTGCGGCGGATCAGGCCAGGCAACGGAGATCTGCCCGGAGTGCCACGGCGACGGGAGCGTGACCCGGCCGCGCAAGCTCTCCGACGTCAAAATCCCCGCGGGCGTGGCGGAAGGCCAGCGTATCCGCCTGTCCGGGCAGGGGACGTCCGGCGGGGATCTGTTTTTGAAGGTCAAGATCAAGCCGAATACGCAGTACGAGCGCACCGGGGGCGACCTGAAGACCGACTTCCTCGTGCCCTACACGGTGGCTGCTCTGGGCGGCGAGGCGGGCGTGGAGACGTTCTCGGGCCGCAAGGTATTGAACGTCCCGCCTGGCACGCAAAGTGGGCAGTCGTTCCGCTTGACGGGCCAGGGGATGCCAATACTCAAGGGCGGCGGAAGCGGCGACTTGTACGCCCGTGTCAAGATCACCACGCCCAAGGACCTGTCGCCGCGCGAGCGCGACCTGCTGACCGAACTGGCGAAGCTGCGCGGAGACAGCGTCAAAGTGGCGGGCTAGGAGAGCAAAATGGCATTCGTGAAAGACCGAGACGAGCCGATCTATACCATCAGCATCGCCGCCAAGCTGGTCCGGCCGCCCTCAAAGCGCACGGAGGGCGGGGTGGACAAGCCCATTCACGCGCAGACCCTGCGGGCGTACGACAAGATGGGCCTGGTCCGGCCGCGTAAGGTCGGCAAGAACCGCTTTTACTCCGACCGGGACATTGAGCGGCTGCAGCAGATCCAGCACTTCACCCAGGACATCGGCATCAATCTGGCCGGTGTCGCCTTCGTCTTCGCCCTTTTGGACCAGATGCAGGCAGATCGGACGGCGCAGGGCGAGGCCGCGTTTGAGCAGATCGAGGCGATGCTGCGCCGGGCGGAAGATCGGGTCCGCGAGATCGTATTGACACCTGACCAAGACACACCCGATAACTGACAGAGACACACCCGATAACGACGAGGAGTGATCCCCATGTTCGAAAAGTTTACCGAACGCGCACGCGAGCTGGTGCAGAAGGCTCAGGACATCCTGGTGCGCTACCAGCACACGCAGCTTGATACCGAGCACCTGCTGCTCGCCATGCTGGAACAGAATGACGGCCTCGCCGTCCAGGTCCTCCAGAAGCTTAACGTGGATACGCGGGCCTTGACCCACGCGGTCGAGGAGGCCTTGTCCCGCGCCCCCAAAGTGCAGTACGCCGACCAGGGCGCACAGATCTACATCACGCCGCGCATCAAGCGCGTCTTCGACCTCGCCAAAGAGGAGGCCCAGCGGCTGCAAGACAGCTACATCGGGGTCGAGCATCTGCTGCTCGGCCTGGTCAAAGAGGGCGACGGCGGCGCGGCCCGGCTGTTGAAGCAGTGCAACGTGGACGAGGAAAAGGTCTACAAGGCCTTGCAGGCCGTTCGGGGCAGCTCGCGCGTGACGGATGAGAACCCGGAAGAGAAGTACCGGATGCTGGAACGCTTCTCGCGGGACCTGACGGCACTGGCCCGTGAGGACAAAATAGACCCGGTCATCGGGCGCGACGAAGAAATCAAGCGCACGATTCAGATCTTGTCGCGGCGGACCAAAAACAACCCTGTGCTGATCGGCGACCCGGGCGTTGGCAAGACGGCCATCGCTGAGGGCCTGGCCCTCAAGATCGCCAAGGGAGACGTGCCGGAGAACCTGCGCGGTCGCCGGCTGCTGGCTCTGGACATGGGGGCGCTCGTGGCGGGATCGAAGTTCCGGGGTGAATTCGAGGAACGGCTGAAGGGCGTTATGGACGAGGTCCGCAAGGCGGCGGGCCAGGTGATTTTGTTCCTGGACGAGCTGCATACAGTCGTCGGTGCGGGCGCGGCCGAGGGCGCAATGGATGCCTCCAACATGCTCAAGCCGGCTTTGGCACGGGGCGAACTTCAGTGTATCGGTGCGACGACGCTGGATGAGTACCGCAAGAACATTGAGAAAGACGCGGCCCTAGAGCGCCGCTTCCAGCCCATCGTCGTCGGCGAGCCGTCCGTGGCGGACACGATCGAGATCTTGAAAGGCCTGCGGGACAAGTACGAGGCGCATCACACGGTCACGATTGACGACAGCGCTTTGGTCGCCGCTGCCGAACTGTCCCACCGCTACGTGACCGACCGGTTCTTGCCGGATAAAGCCATTGACCTCATAGACGAGGCGGCGTCCAAAATCCGCATCGAGAAGTCGTCTATGCCTTCAGGCATCCGGGAGATGGAGGATCGCCTGAACCGCCTGGTCGCCGAAGGCCGCGCCGCCGCGGACGCCCGCGACTACGAGAAGGCGGCCCGGTTCCGCGACGAGGAGGTCGCCCTGCGCCGCACCTATGTGGAGCAGCGGGATGCCTGGATGCGGGAGGTGGGGGTGGACAGCGTCGTGGACGAGCAGGACATCGCCGAACTGATCTCCAAGACGACCGGCATTCCGGTCTCGCGCATGTTTGAGGAGGAGGCCGAAAAGCTGCTCAACATGGAGGTCAAGCTGCACGAGCGGGTCATCGGCCAGGAGGTCGCCATTGCGGCCGTCTCCGAGGCCGTCCGCCGGGGGCGGGCGGGCCTGAAGGACCCGAACCGGCCCATTGGATCGTTCCTGTTCCTCGGCCCGACGGGCGTGGGCAAGACCGAACTGGCCCGCGCCCTGGCCCAGTTCATGTTTGACGACCCGGACGCGATGGTCCGCATTGACATGTCGGAGTACATGGAGAAGCACTCGGTCGCCCGGCTGATTGGTGCTCCCCCCGGCTACGTTGGCTACGACGAGGGCGGGCAGTTGACCGAGGCCGTCCGCCGCCGCCCGTACCGCGTGGTCCTGCTGGACGAGATCGAGAAGGCGCACCCGGACGTCTTCAACATCCTGCTGCAACTGCTGGACGCGGGTCGCCTGACCGACAGCACGGGCCGGACGGTGGACTTCAAGAACACCGTCGTCATTATGACGTCGAACATCGGCAGCCAGTACATCGAGGCCATGCCGGTCGGGGCTAGCCCGCACGAGCAGGACGCCCTGTACGATAAGATGAAGTCCAAAGTGACCGAGCAGTTGCGCCAGCACTTCCGCCCTGAACTGCTCAACCGTATTGACGAAATCATCGTCTTCCACGCCTTAAATCAGGCGCAGATCACGGAGATCGTGGACCTCTTGCTGAAAGGTACGGAGCGCCAGCTTGCCGACCGCAAGCTGCACCTGGAAGTGACGCCTGCGGCCAAAACGCTCATCGCCGAGTCAGGCTTTGACCCGCTCTACGGCGCACGGCCGTTGCGAAGGACCATCCAGCGCATGGTCGAGAACCCGATTTCTTCGGGCATCCTGCGCCGCGAGTTCATAGATGGTGATACCATCGTCGTAGACAGTGACGGCGAGAAGATCGTGACGCGGCTTAAAGCGCCGCACATGGTGCAGGCGGCGGAGCGGGATGGGGTGGCGGCGTAGCGGATAGAGTGGGGGCGGCCGAGAGGCTGCCCCTGTTTCTGTTGTGGCAGGTATAATCCACATATCATGCCGGCTGAAACAGAGTATGTGACTATAAACAATCAACTGCGTCTTGTATTGTTTGGTCTGGAATGTGCGATTGACGTGGAGTTCGCTCCCGACGTTGTTGAGCAGATTTTTATCGATACCCGGAGTGACTCTCGGAGCGAGAAACATTACGCCCTCTGGTCGGGGGCTAGACTGAAAGTGAAGGGCTACGTAGAAGACTACGAACCCGAAGCCCTTTGGCTGACAGTGGAAGCCGATAGACCCTTCCGCCCATCGTTAGCGGCTCTTGTGGAGAAAGCCAAGTATCAGGCGTATCGGCTCGAGCGCTGGCAGGAGTCAGAAACCCCCGCCACCTGACTAGTGCCACCTGACCAGTTTAATGGGCACGCTACTGACATGATTACCGCCTCTCAAATCCGCCATGGGAGCGACGAAATTGCCCACCGGTTCCAGCCGGAGTGTACTATCCCGTTCGGTTCCTACGCCCACTGGAAGCGCGGACGCGGGTACGCCCGTCACCCGTAGGTAGAGTTAAGAACCAAAGGCAACCTGATGGACCTACTTTCGCGCATCACAATCAACCCGAACCAGTGTGGCGGTCGGCCCTGCATACGCGGGATGCGGATTCGTGTCACGGACGTCTTAGAATTGCTCGCTGCCGGTCTCTCGGCGCGGGATGTCCAGGAAGAGCTACCCGACCTAGAAGCAGACGACGTTCGGGCCTGCTTGTATTACGCGGCGGTTCGTCTTGAGCCTCCGGCTCTGGCCGCCGCATGATTCTCTGGGTTGACGCACAACTTCCCCCACAATTGGCACGCTGGCTGGAAGAGACGTTCTTAGTGGATGCCTTTGTGGTGCGCGACCTGGGCCTCCGCGACGCCGAGGATCAGGAAATCTTCGACGCAGCGCGGCTGGCGAAGGCCGTGGTGATGACAAAAGACAGGGATTTCGTGGAACTGGTGCAGCGCCTGGGGCAGCCGCCACAGGTGCTTTGGCTGACATTCGGCAACACGACAAATGCGCGTCTACAAGTCATCCTGCGCGTTGCATTCCCGCAGGCGCAGGCTATTTTAGAGGTAGGCGCAGAAATGACGGAGATCAGTGAGTGATTACCCCTACTCAAATCCGCCAGGTGAGCGACGAGATCGCCCGCCGGTTCCAGCCGGAGCGCATCATCCTGTTTGGCTCCTACGCCTATGGCACACCCACCGAGGACTCCGACGTGGACTTGCTTGTCGTCATGCCTCTGCCGGAGAAAGGGCGTGGGCGGGCGTCGGATATCCGCCTGCACCTGGACGTATCCTTCCCGCTAGATCTCGTCGTGTGTGACCCGGAGTATCTGGAACAGCGGCTCGGCATGAACGACTTTTTTCTGCGCGAGATTTCCGAAAAAGGGAGAGTGGTCTATGCAGCCGATCACGCAGCAGTGGGTTAACAAGGCCGAGGGCGATTGGGGCAGCATGAATCGGGAAGGGCAGGTGCAGGGTGATCCGAATCACGACTTGACCTGTTACTTGGCGGAGCAGTGCGCTGAGAAATACTTGAAGGCGCGGCTTCAAGAG
>JAYTRQ010000362.1:0-1566 GCA_043746125.1 Armatimonadota bacterium
GGTTAAGAAGCCAGAGCGATCTGAGTCTGCGAAGGCAGACTTTGTGCCTTCGTTGCTGCGGTTTCAACCGCCGGTCTATGGTTTCTACACAGTCTCTAAGCACGCTTACGTCTGTTTCTGTTGTCATGGCAAGCATCCTCCGCCTCCATTGTACCCCTACGGCAGCAAAGCCCCGTCCCACGTGTGTTCCGGGTCGGGGTAGAAGAACGCGCCGCTGGCGTTCCCGCTGGCCTCTTGTTGAACGAACCAGCCGCCGGGGACCTTGGCGCGGAGCATTGGATACACACCAGTGCTGAGTAAACTCTTCTGCATTCTCTCACACTTGATCGCTTCCCACTTGAGCGTCATTTTGTTTCCTTCTCCACGAACGCCGCGTAGATGGCGCGGATGGCCTTCTCGTAGTCGTGTGTGCCGACACCGACGATGATGTTCAACTCACTCGATCCTTGGTTAATCATGCGGATATTGACGCTCGCTTCGGCCAGGGCGGCGAAGACCTGGGCGGCGATCCCGACCCGGTGGACCATGCCCTGGCCGACCACGGCTAGCATCGCCATGTCGCGCTGGACCTCGATGCGGTCCGGCTGGACCACACGGCGGATCTCGGCCACGACCTCGTGCTCCTTGCCGTCCAATTCTTCGTCGGTCAAAATCACGGAGAGCGTGTCAATGCTGGTCGGAGAGTGCTCGTAGGAGATGCCGTGGGACTCCAAGATCTCCAGGACCTTACGGCCGTAGCCGCGCTCCTGGTTCATCATGGCCTTCTCGGTAAACAGGGTCGCGAAACCCTTGCGGCCCGCAACACCCACAATGCTGGTGGAGAGCGAGTCACGCTTGGTGACGATGCGTGTCCCGCCGTCGCCCGGCGCGTTCGTGTTCTTGATGTGGATGGGGATGCCGGCCTCGCGGACGGGGAACACGGCCTCGTCGTGCAGCACGGTCGCGCCCATATAGGACAACTCGCGCTGCTCCCGGTAGGTAATCTCTTCGATGGGACAGGGATTGTCCACGATGCGCGGGTCGGCCATCAGAAGGCCGGAAACGTCGGTCCAGTTCTCGTAAATGGCGGCATGGACCGCGCGGGCGACGATCGCCCCGGTGACGTCCGATCCGCCGCGCGAGAAGCACTTAATCCGCCCCTGGACGTCCTGCCCGTAGAAGCCGGGGATGACGGCGAGGCGGTCGGCGGGGACTTCGCCGAGCCGCGCCCCGAGCCTGCCGTAGCTTTCGTTGGGGTGGAACCGGCCATCTACTCCGAACCGGATGCCGTCGGAGGCATCTACGAACTCGGCGTCCAGAAACGTGGCGATGAGCCTGGCGCTGAGGTACTCGCCGCGCGAGGCGACCCAGTCTTTGGCCGCGCCCGCCTCGATCTGCTGCTGCACATCCCGCAGCCACTCCCACGTCTGGGGCACGCCCAGCGCCTCGGCCAGCCCTAAGTAGCGCTCTTTGACCAGGGCGAACGGGGCGCTGGCGTCCAGGCCCTGTTCACCCAGCGAGTGGCACAGGTAGAGCAGGTCGGTGATCTTTTTGTCCGTGTCGTTACGCTTGCCGGGCGCGGACACG
>JAYTRQ010000363.1:0-5165 GCA_043746125.1 Armatimonadota bacterium
ACCTTTAATCCCGTCCTGCGAGGCGAGAAAGGCAGCGTCCCCTGAGCTTTGCTCCGCCCCCGGAGCTTGCCCCTGTCGCGCCCCCCTTCTGCGCCCGCCTTCTAGAACGAGGCGAACCTTGCCCCTAGACCCCGAACAGCCTGCCGCCGTGATCATGGACGCCGACGAGATGCGCCGCGCCTGGACTCGCATCGCTCATGAAATACTAGAAAAGAACCGTGGCGTTCAGAACTTGGCCGTCGTCGGCATCCTGCGGAAAGGGGCGCCCTTAGCCGAACGCCTGGCCGAGACCATCGGCCGCATAGAGGGTATTTCCATTCCGGTCGGTCAGTTGGACATTTCACTGTACCGCGACGATTTCCGCACCTATCAGCCCAAAGTCGGCACGACCCAGATCCCATTTGACATTGAGGGCAAGCGCCTCGTCCTGGTGGACGACGTGGCCTTTACGGGTCGCACCGTCCGCGCCGCCCTGGGGGCTTTAGTGGATTTGGGCCGGCCCTCTGTGACTCAGCTTGCCGTCCTGGTGGACCGAGGCCACCGTGAGGTGCCGATCCGGCCGGATTACGTCGGGAAAAATCTCCCGACCGGGCGGCGCGAGTTCGTCAAAGTCTTCCTGAGCGAACTAGACGGCGAAGACAAAGTCGCCCTCTACAAAGAGGCGGAGAAGGCGCAGGGATGAGACGCAAAGATCTGCTGGATCTGCAAAGCCTGACCGTAGAGGAGATTACCTATCTGCTGGACACAGCCCAGTCGTTCCGCGAGATCGTCGCCCGGCCGGTTAAGAAGGTCCCAACGCTGCGTGGCAAATCCGTTGCCACCCTCTTCTTCGAGCCTAGCACGCGGACGCGAACGTCGTTCGAGGCGGCGGCAAAGATCATGTCGGCCGACACCTACAGTCTGGCCGGGACGACGAGCAGCGCGGTCAAGGGCGAGTCGCTCAAAGACACGATGCTAACGCTGGACGCGATGGGCATTGACGCCTTCGTCATCCGCCACCCCATGAGCGGCGCGGCCCAACTCGCCGCCAAGTACGTGCCGACCAAGCCGGTCATCAACGCCGGTGACGGGACGCATGAGCATCCGACGCAGGGACTTCTGGATCTACTGACCATTCGGCAGGTGAAGGGGCGAATCGAAGGCCTGACCGTTGCCATCGTCGGGGACGTCCTGCATTCCCGTGTCGCTCGGTCCAACATCTGGGGCTTGCACGCGATGGGCGCGAACATTCGCCTGGTCGGACCGCCTACTTTGTTGCCCGCTGATGCCGACCGGCTGCCCGTCCATGTGTTTACCGACCTGGAGGCAGGCCTACGCGGGGCAGACGTCGTTAACGTGCTCCGAATCCAGCTAGAGCGCCAGGACGCCGCCTTCTTTCCGTCCGTCCGCGAGTACGCCCGCCTATTCGGTGTGAGCAAGGCAAAGCTCGCCGGATCCGCGCCGGACGTCACTGTTCTGCACCCCGGCCCAATGAACCGGGGCGTCGAGATCGCGTCTGCTCTGGCGGACGACCCAGCCGTCGCTGTCATCACGGACCAGGTCACGAACGGCGTGGCGGTCCGGATGGCGGTCTTGTTCTGGCTGATGGGGGCGGCGTCCGGCACCTAAACCCGCAGCATCCGAAAAACCATGGAGGTTAGCAAGTGAGTCTCAATCGTGTCTTCCGCTATCTTGGGGGCTTAATCATTGCCAGCCTCATACTGGGATTTGGCCTGACGCTGGCCGGCATCGCGCCGTCCAAGTTCCTGCCGCCGCCAATGGTCTACAACACGGCCAAGGGGACCGCGCACGGGGTTATCATCAGCAAAGAGGTCTCGCCGACCGCCAACCCGTTTAAAGTCGGGGATCACATCTACCTCGTGAAGTACGCCTTTCGCGCCCCGCCGCCTCTTGGAAGAGGGGAGACAAAGCCAGGCAAGACCGAGCGCTATTATGGAGAGGTGCGCGTGCCGGATGAGACCATCTATGACGCACTCAAGCCGGACGATCCTCTCCCGGCCATCAAGTACGAGATTACCAACCCGGACATTAACGGCATTGACGATCCCAACGGTGGGCGCAGTATTGGGGCCGGATCAAATATTCTGAGCGGCTGGCTCATCTTTCTGGCTCTTGACCTGGCTCTGGGTTTCGGTATCATGGTTGTGGTGTTAGAGCGGTTTGGTTCGAAAGAAAATCTTTAAGGATTGATCCCTGGTGTGCCCCTTGCTCCCTCCGACTTCCGAATCATTGGGGTCAGGGGGGATCTAAAACGACTATGACTAGCTACCTACTGAAAAACGGCCACGTCGTGGACCCGGCCAACGTGCGTGACGGCGTGGCGGACGTGTTGATCGGGGGCGACGGCCTCATTGCCGCTGTCGGTCCGAGCCTCGATTCCGCAGAGGCGATGGTGATAGACTGCTCTGGATTGGTTGTCTCGCCCGGTCTGATAGACATGCACGTCCATCTGCGTGTGCCCGGTCAGGAGTACAAAGAGGATGTGGCGTCGGGCACGGCGGCGGCGGCATCGGGCGGCTTCACGGCCATTTCCTGTCAGCCGAACACCAGCCCGCCGATAGACCACGCCAGCATCGTCAAGGATATTCTTGCCCAGGCAGAGAACGCTTCCGCCCGGGTCCACGTCATCGGCGCGGTCAGCAAAGGCCTCTTGAACGCCGAACTGGCTGAGATGGCGGACCTGAAAGATGCGGGGGCCGTGGGCATCGGCGATGATGCCTTCCCCGTTCATAATAGCGGCTTCCTGCGGCGGGCGATGGAATACTGCCGGATGCTCGATCTGCCCTACGTCGCCCACTGCGAGGACAAAGACCTGACGGGCGACGGCGTGATGAATGAAGGCTACGTGTCTACGGTGCTGGGCCTCAAGGGCATCCCGCGCAGCGCGGAGAACGTCGGCACGGCCCGGAACGTCCTGCTGGCAATGGCGACCGGCTGCCGTCTGCACGTCCTCCACGTCAGCACAAAAGAGAGTGTCGAGATATTGAGGCACGCCAAGAAGTTCGGTGCTCCCGTCACCTGTGAGACCTGCCCGCAGTATGTCGCTCTGACGGACGAGGCCTGTTACGACTATAATACGAACGCCAAGATGTCCCCGCCCCTGCGGACGAAGGCGGACCAAGAGGCGATCATAGAAGGCCTGCGTGATGGCACCATTGACGCCATTGCGACGGACCACGCGCCCCACGCGCCCCACGAGAAGGAGCAGGAGTTCGCCCGCGCCCCGTTCGGGATGCTCGGCCTGGAGACATCTCTGGGCCTGGTCATCACGTATCTGGTCAAGCCGGGAGTTCTGACGCTCTCGCAGATGGTAGAGAAGATGTCTTTGGCCCCGGCCAAGATTTTGGGCGTCCCTGGCGGAACACTTTCCGTCGGCGCACCCGCCGATATCACCATCTTTGACCCTAATGCTGAGTGGACGGTGGATGTGAGCCGGTTCAAGTCCAAGTCTCGTAACAGCGTCCTGCAAGGCGTCACGCTGACAGGGCGGGCCGTTACGACGTTCGTGGGCGGGCGGCAGATCGTATCGGAGTGAGGCAAATAAGTGAATGGAGCCGCGTTAGCCAAGCAATGGCGTGACGTGCATGCTCTGGGACGGGCCTTTGCTGTTTCAACGGTTCTCATTATTGTTTGTGCGCTCCTAGTTCTAAGCTACGCGGGCTATGTGCGTAACGAACCGGATCTAAATGAGGCACACCGAACCCGCTGGTCAATTCAAAACGGCATAGTGAAGCCGGACCGCTTCGGCTGTATTGACATTGAGCATCAGTCGGCTTATGTCACCCATGGCCCTGGTGGGGTATTAACCATTCTTTGGCCCTACAATCTGGCTCATGATGACAACTATTTTGAGGGCCTGCTGTTCAGTGACCGGGCACCAAAGAACAGGCAGATCACGGCACTTGGCCCCACGCGGGGCGGGTATCCGAACGCCCCTAGGTCTTTTATGACGCACCTGAGAGTGGATCACGAGATCAGCGAACACTGGTTTCACGTTCAAGGCAAAATGTACAAGTGACCCAAGCCCACCTCGTCCTCGCGGACGGCACAACTTATACCGGCACCGCCTTCGGCGCAACCGGCACGTCCATCGGCGAAGTCGTCTTTAACACGGGCATGACCGGCTATCAGGAGATTTTGACCGATCCTTCCTATGCCGGGCAGCTCGTCGCACTGACCTACCCGATCATCGGCAACTATGGCGTTACGCCCGACGACTTCGAGTCGCGGGGCGTTCAGGTCGCCGGGTTCATCGTCAAGGAACTGGCCGACGCGCCCTCCAACTGGCGCTCGCAGGGGACACTCGACGGTTTTCTGAAAGAACACGGCGTCGTTGGGATCGCCGGACTGGACACCCGGGCCCTGACTCAGCGCCTGCGATCGGCTGGCGTGATGATGGGGGCGTTATCGTCAGAGAGGACGCCCGATGAACTCAAAGAAATGCTGGCGGCCTCGGCGGGCTATGCTGCCGTGGATTACGCCGCCCTGGTGACGACCAAAGAGACGTACGTCTGGCCCTCGACCACGGGCGAGACTCTCTACAAGATCGCCCTGCTGGACTGCGGCGTCAAGTTCAACATCCTGCGGTCCCTGGCCGCTTTGGGCGTGGAGGTCACGGTCTTCCCAGCCCATACGCCCGCTGAAGACATCCTGGCGACAAACCCCGACGGCGTCTTTCTTTCGCCTGGACCGGGCGATCCGGCCCTGCTCGGAGACATCGTCCAGGCCGTGCGCGTGCTGTCTCATGCCAAGCCGACAATGGGGATCTGCCTGGGCAACCAGCTCCTGGGATGTGCCTTCGGCGGACACACGTTCAAGATGTCCTTCGGCCATCGCGGGTCCAACCACCCCGTCAAAGATTTAGAGACGGGCCGGGTGGTCATCACGTCCCAGAACCACGGCTACGCCCTGGCCGCCGACGGCTTCAACGACCCGGACGTAGAGGTCTGGCAGATCAACCTTAATGACGGCACGGTGGAGGGCCTGCGGCACAAGACGCTACCGATCTTCTCGATCCAGTACCACCCGGAGGCCTCGCCCGGCCCGGCCGATAGTCGGGGCTACTTTGCGCGGTTCCTGAAGATGATTGATGAACATAAGGGGTAGGGACGGGTTCGCCACGCCCCTGCGAGTCCTGCTCATTCTGGCCTGCCTCGCCATCCGCC
>JAYTRQ010000364.1:0-5163 GCA_043746125.1 Armatimonadota bacterium
CGCCAAGACGATCCATGACTTGTCGTCCATTCAGTACCCCGTCCCGAACCAGCCCGCTGGGGCACCCGTTGTCGCCCACTCGCGGGTGGCCGGATCGCCGGGCGGCGACCTGGCCCGCGCCTACGTCGTGGACCAGTTCACCCAGGTCTTCGGCGCGGGCAACGTCCATGAGGAGCCGTTCTCCGTCACCGTGCCGTCCGACAACGGTGCGACCGTGCAGGCGGCGGGCCTGCCCCAGCCACTGGCCTTACAGCCCCTCTGGCCGAACCTCATCCGCACGTCCACGCTCCCCGCATCGGGGATTAACGGCCCGCTGATCTACGCCGGCAAGGGGGAGCTGAGTAACTTCCGGGGCAAGCCCGTGGAGGGCAGCATCGTCCTGCTGGACTTCAACTGTGGCACCGAATGGCTCAACGCCGCCCGGCTGGGCGCGAAGGCCATCATCTTCGTCGAGCCGACCCAGACCATGCGCGGCGAGGCAGAGTCCAAGTTCATCGGCATCCCCGTTGCCGTGCCCCGCTTCTGGATCTCTCGGAGCGACGCCACCGCTCTGCAATCGGCCGCCCTGACGACGCCTCACTTTACCGTCCAACTGTCCTGCGACAACCCCTGGGTCTCCAAGCAGTCTTCCAATATTGTCGGCAAGATTCAAGGCACCGGCCCGATGGCGGACCAGAACGTCGTCATCGAATCGTATTACGACTCCATGTCGGTCGTGCCCACCCAGGCGCCCGGCGCGGAGTCGGCGGGCGGCATCGCGGCCATGCTGGAACTGGCCCGCGCGTTCAAACTCCACCCGCCTAAGCGGACCGTCCTGTTTGTTGCCTGCGGCGCACACTTCCTGGGGATGCAGGGCGCACGGACTTATGTGGACAGCCACTTAGACGACTGGCGGCCGGTCTCCGGCATGGACGGCCTGAGCCACAGCATTGGGGCCGGACCGGGCCGCGTTGTTGCCCTGCTTCTCCTGACTCTGCTCGCTCTGACCTGCGCCTTCTGGGCCTATTCGCGGTTCCGGGCGCTCCGACGCTTCGACCCGCTAGTTGGGCTGGCCGCCGTCCTGCTCGTCGGGCTGATCGCGCTGACCGCCAAGGTCGGCCTGACGTCCGCCGCGCCGCTCCCGAACCGGACCAACGTCCTGCTGTTTTCGGGCCTGGACCTGACCTCGCAGACCGACAGTGTGGGCGTCTTCTACAAGGGCGTCTTTTACGACTACCGGGAGGACATCCAGGGCGACTTCTCGGACATCGGCCGGACCATGCGTGAGAACGCTGAAAAGATCGGCCAGACACTGGGCTTTGACCCGGCCACGGCCTTCGCGGACGGCGTCAACGGGGCTGGGGGCAAGTCCTGGCGCAACTACTTGCCGGGCCGGTTCGCCTTTGACGCCGAAGCCGCGACGATGGCAGGCGGTAAGGGCGTGACATTCGCCACGACGGATGATGCCCGCCAGCAGACGGACACGCCCGCCGATATGGAAGACCGTGTCAACATCGTCAATCTGGCCTCACAGACCCGGTTGCTGGCCTGCCAGTATTGGCATGTGCTGAACGATACCAACGACCCGAATGCGCTGTCTCCGGACAGCGCCGCGTCGCTGATGCCCGTGCCGGGCTGGCCCGCCTGGACTCGCCAGGGCCTGCGGCTCGGCTACAGCAAGCTGGAAGGCCGTGTCCTGCTGTTTGACCCCAAGACCAACTTCGTGCCGGACCAACCCATCGTCGACTCGCTAGTCGTCGTCGGTAACACGTCCAAGACCATGATGGGCGTCCGGGGCAATCTCGTCCAGGCGACCGAGGGCGGCCCGAAAAACGCTGCCTTCTCGTTCGTGGGCCTGCCCATCGTCATTTCCAATGGGACGGGCCTACGGGCCGGGGCCGGTAATACGGTCCAGATCAACTCCTACCACATCTATCAGGGCGATAAGTTTGTCCTCGGCAATCTGCCGCCGCAGTCTCAAGACCAGGTGGCGGAGAACCGGTTCACCAAGGACCTGAACGCTTACCTTGCGGTGGCCGGCAAGGTCAGCCGGATCACTCTCGCCGAAGCAAGCGTTGACCCGACCGCGCCCCGTTCGGCGACTGTGGAAATGGCGACGCCGGAGCAGGCGGCAAACGCTCCGGCGTTGCTTCGGGGGCAGAGTTTTGAGGGCAGGTCGCTTGCCGTGAGCGACTTTTTGACCAGCCGGGGCGACATAGACTACGCGCCCGATCAGGGCGTCAACGGCGCGGCCAACTACCCGACGAACTTTGATCTGACCTCCGACACCAAAGAAACGCAGGTCATCGTCTTTCCCTGTGTCGCCACGTCCATCTACGACCTGATTGACCAGCAGGCGCTGAAGACGCTCACGGGCGTTCACATTTACGATGGCGCGACCGACGGCGAGCCGCGCCAGTACGGGTTCATCCTGGCGGGCAGCGAGCCAGGCGTCTCTTACGTGGAAGACGTCGCCGTGCTGTTCTCCACGCCCAGCCCGAACACGCGGCTCAAGGTCGTCATGGACTCGGGCATCGGTGGGGCGCGGTTCCTGCTGATCAACTCGCTCCCCACCGACCCCAAATTGTCGGCGGGCGAGAACCAGCGCAACGCCCAGGGCGTCGGCTACGCTGTCGGGGTCGCCTCGGCCCGATTCGGCGCGTCGGGGGACGGAGCGCCGGACCCGAATAACCCCAATGACGTCGTCCGCAACGGTGCAATCACGAACACGGCCCTCCGCGTCGCCAAGGACATGTGGACTCTGGACGAGTTCCGCATTCAGAACCTGGCGAAGTTCCGCATCTTACAACTCCACGATGCGACGAACCCGGTCACGCACCTGCACGACCTGGCGAAAGAAGACATAGACCGGTCCCTGGCCGCCTATCAGAAGCAGGACTACGAGGCGTTCGACGCCTACAGCCGGCAGGCGTGGGCGAATGAGGCGCGGGTATACCCGCAGGCGCAACAGACGGCCAACGATGTCGTGCAGGGCGTCATCTTCTACCTATTCCTGCTGATCCCGTTCGCCTACTTCCTGGAACGGCTGATGTTCGGCTTCTCCGACTTGAGGCGCCAGCTCGTGGCCGCGTTCGGCATCTTCCTGGTGATCTTCGTGATCTTCTCCCAGATCCACCCCGCCTTCTCTATCGGGGCGGTGAACCCGCTGATTATTCTCATCGCCTTCGTCATGCTGGCCCTCTCGGTCATCGTGTCGCTGCTGGTCTGGGGCAAGTTCGAGGAGCAGCTCAAGCAGCTCAACCGGTCCACGTCGGGCGTCCATAAGGCGGATGTCGGGAAGGCCAGCATCGCGTTCGCAGCCTTCGCACTGGGCATCTCCAACATGAGGCGGCGCAAAGAGCGGACTTTGCTGACGTGTCTGACCCTGGTGCTGCTGACGTTCACGGTCCTGTCATTCACGTCCATCGTCAACACCATCCGCTACAACGACGTCGCCGCGCCGGGCGTCTCAGCCTACAACGGTCTGCTGCTGCGGCTGCCGACCTGGGACTCGCTCCAGCAGCCCGCCTACCGCCTGCTCAACGACGAGTTTGGGGGCCGTTTCGCGGTCGCGCCTCGCGCCTGGTTCTTTGGCACCCAGCAGGGCCAGCAGTCGTTCTTGCACCTGACCCGCGCCCACTTAGGGACGGACGTCAAGGGTGTGGCCGGATTCACGCCGCAAGAGGCGCAGGTGACTCACCTGGACAAAGCCCTGACGGCCGGCCGTTGGTTCAACCCTGGCGACACTTACACGGCGATCATCCCCAAGTCGGTTGCGGCTAGCCTCCAGATTCAGCCTGCCGACGTCGGCAAAGTCAACGTCAACTTTAGCGGCGTCCCGTACTTAGTCATCGGCATCGTGGACCCGGACAAGGCCAAGGCCGTCAAGGACCTGGACAACGAGGCCATGACCCCCGTGGACTACCAGGCCCAGCAGAATCAAGGTGGCTCGGCGGCGGGTGCGGCGGCGACGTCGCAGGGCTTCCAGGAATACCTGCACCTGGACCCCGATAACGTCCTGTATGTGCCCTATAGCACGCTCATCAACATGGGTGGTGACCTGCGCTCCGTCGCTATCAATATGGGCGATGCCAAGACGACGGAAGCCGAGCTGAAAAGTCTGATGCCGCGCCTGGATCTGAACCTATACGCGGGCGAGAACGGCCAGAACCACCGGTTCTCCGCCATCGGCGCGACGTCGTCTCAGGGCCTGATCAACATCATCATTCCGATCCTGATCGCGGCCCTGATCGTGCTGAACACAATGCTCGGCTCGGTCTTTGAGCGGGTCAAAGAGATCGGTATCTTCTCGTCCATCGGCTTGTCCCCCTCTAATATCGCCATGCTGTTCATCGCCGAGGCCATCGTTTACGGCATCATCGGCGCGGTCTCCGGGTACTTGATCGGGCAGGCCCTCGCGAAAGCCATCTCCTACTTCCACATCCTACCGGGACTCTACCTGAACTTCTCGTCCACGTCCGCCGAGCTTGCCATCGGGCTGGTCATCGCGGTCGTCCTGCTGTCCACCATCTTCCCCGCCCGCAAGGCGTCCGAAGTAGCGACGCCCGCCGTGGATCGGACCTGGAAGGTGCCCGAGCCGGAAGGCGACGTCTGGCGCATCACGCTCCCGTTCGCCGTGGCGGGCGTGCAGGCGCGGGGCATCAACGAGTTCCTGGCCGAGTGGTTCCGGTCTTATGAAGAACAGTCCGTGGGCGACTTCTTGACCCAGGACATCCGCACCGGCGTGGCAACGATGCCGACCGGCCCTGGCTACCAGCTCACGGGCAAGGTCTGGCTCGCGCCCTTCGACCTGGGCGTGTCGCAGTCCATCGCCCTGGACACAGCCCCGACGGACCTGGAAGACGTCTACGAGGTCCATCTGAACCTCACCCGCCTGTCTGGCGACGTATCCAACTGGAAGCGCGTCAACCGCCGCTTCCTGAACGTCCTCCGCAAGCAGTTCCTGATCTGGCGCACGCTGACGGCCGAGGAGCGTGAGCGGTACATGGAGATCGGCGCGACTGCCGCCACGAACGGTGAGGGCGCCGTGGCACCCTCCCTGGTCGGGGCCGGGACGGTGGCACCCGCGCTGTAGGAGAGTCCTATCCCGTCTCGCTGAGGCTCGCCACCCTTCCCTCGGAGGGAAGGGCTTCGGAACAGGACAGAGGGCGGGGCTGCTCCCGC
>JAYTRQ010000365.1:0-1563 GCA_043746125.1 Armatimonadota bacterium
GCGGGCAGCCTTTCGCCGTCACCGTGCCGATTGACGTTTCCGCGCCCCATGCCGCCGCGCAGTCCGTCTACCAGCACGAGGTCTACGGACCGGACGTCACATACGACATCCCCGCCTCGCCGCCCCCGCCGGGTAAGAGCTACACCGTGCGCCTGCACTTCGCCGAGCTGTACGACGGCGCGGCGGGCCGGCGCGTGTTCAACGTCACGCTGAACGGCCAAAAGATACTCACGGACTTTGACGTGTTCGCCGAGGCGGGGGCCAAGAACAAGGCCGTGGTCAAAGAGTTTGCGGGCGTGACCCCCAACGCCGAGGGAAACGTCGAGATCGAGTTTGCTGCCCTGCCCGGCCACGCGGACGCCAATGCGGCCGTCAACGGCATCGAGCTTCTGGCCGTCGGGTTCACGCCCGCTGCCTCGCCGCCCGCGCCCAAGAACTTCCCGTTCCAGAACCCCGTCTTGCCGCAAGACAGGCGCGTGGACGACCTGGTCTCACGCCTGACGCTGCGCGAGAAGGCCGCCCAGATGCGCTACACCGCGCCTGGTATCCCCCGCCTGGGAATCCCCGCCTACAACTGGTGGAACGAGGCCCTGCACGGCGTCGCCCGGTCGGGCATCGCCACCGTCTTCCCGCAGGCCATCGGCCTGGCCGGGACGTGGGACACGGGCCTGCACGGACGGATGGCCTCGGCCATCTCCGACGAGGCGCGGGCCAAGTACAACGACGCCGTGGCGCACGGTAGTCACGGTCAGTATTTCGGGCTGGACTTCTGGTCGCCCAATATCAATATTTTCCGGGACCCGCGCTGGGGGAGGGGGCAGGAGACCTACGGGGAAGACCCGTACCTGACGGGCCGGATGGGCGTTGCCTTCATCCAAGGGATGCAGGGAGACGACCCGCGCGTTTTAAAGGTCGTGGCGACGGCCAAGCACTTCGCCGTGCACAGCGGCCCCGAGTCTCTGCGGCACGTGTTCGACGTTCAGCCGTCCCCGTACGATCTCAACGACACCTACCTGCCCGCCTTCGAGGCCGCCGTCAAGGAGGGGCACGCCCGCAGCGTCATGGGCGCCTACAACAGCGTGGACGGCGTGCCGGCCTGCGCGTCCCCATTCCTCTTGCAGCAGACCCTGCGGGACAAGTGGGGGTTTACGGGCTACGTGGTCTCGGACTGCGGCGCCATCGGTGACATCGCGTACAGCCACCACTACGCCAAAGACGCCGCCGAGGCGTCCGCCGACGCCGTGAAGGCCGGCTGTGACCTGGCCTGTGACGACGCCTACGCGGCCCTCACCGACGCCGTCAAGCGTGGCTTGATTAGTGAACACGAGCTAGACCGGTCGGTCACGCGCCTGTTCGCCGCCCGCTTCGCCCTGGGTCTGTTCGATCCGCCCACGCCCACCGGGTACGACGCCATCCCGCTTTCGGTCAACGACAGCCCGGCCCATCGGATGCTGGCTGCCCAATCGGCGCGGGAAAGCATCGCGCTCCTTCGGAACGAGGGGGCCGCGCTGCCTCTGCCCAAGTCCCTCCCGTCGGTCGCAGTCATCGGGCCGAACGCGGACG
>JAYTRQ010000366.1:0-5155 GCA_043746125.1 Armatimonadota bacterium
GATTAAACTATCCGGATCCCGAAAGTTAAGCGAGAAGAGAGTAAAAATCCTCGAATTACCCGCCCAATAGTTTAATGTAATTCGGAGCAACTACTTACCAGAAACATTCTAAACTAGGCCACTACCTACGTCTGAAAGAGGCTCCCCCAGGACCGCCCTTTATTCCTCGGTTGGGGCGCTGCTTGCCGCGCCCTCTTCTCCAGCTTCTACTCCGACTCCCCCGATAATGGAGGCCGGGGGGACCTCTTGATCCCCACCTCAACCGCCGCGCCGAGCAGTGCCCCCACCCCGTAGCAAACCAGATTAGACGCCTGGAAGGCGTGCCCGAAGACCAGCGCCCCCGCACGGCTGTTCCGGGCGGCGACAAGCCAGGGGAGGTCCATGAACTTCAGGAACTCGATCCCAAAGCAGAAGAGTGTCGCAGTCAGGGCCGCGCGGGTGGTGGAAAGGGCGGGGAACAGAAGGCCGACCAGCCAGAACGTCATGGTGGCGTACAGAATGTCTCCCGCGTTCTTCGCCAGGATCGGCGGCAGCAGGGCCGAGAACTTCCGCGATCCTAGTCCGAGGACGATGGTGACAGCGAGGAATAGGGCGCAAGCGAGGCGGCTGCGCTTGACGGGAGGCGCTACCACAGGTGCGAGACGCCGTAAGCGTCAAAGGCCGCGTCAATGCTGATGACCAGCATCTCCTCGACCAGGCTCTGCGCGATGATGAGGCGGTCAAAGGGGTCGCGGGGGTGAAGCGATAGGGAAGGAACGTGGATTAGATGGCTGGCTTTGACGGGCAGTAAGATTATGCCGTTGCTCTCGACAGAGTGTGCCATGAAGTCCTCCAAGGGAAGCGTCAAAGGAATTTTGCATTCCGGCCATCCTCAACCAGACTTCGGGCGCACGGGCTTAGACGGAGGTCTGTGAGAGCGAACCAGAGGAAGGTGTGCATGTCGAGGAGAACGTTCGTCCTGTACACTCTCGGAACTCTTCCAGCGGATCTTCAGAGTCCGGCGTCATAGAACCCAATCCCTTGGCGCTGCCATATGTTGCGGGTGGTCCCTCCGCCACCAAAACTTCCTGCCCTGCTTCCGACTCTAGAAAGCTTTCGAGGGGGTCGTTGAGGTCCTCAGACATCCAGACCTCACCGGTCGCCATTTCTGCTCTCCGCGTCGGCTGTCTCTGCGCGTCTGTGTGCGGCTTCTCGGCTGGCGTTACTTGATCTCGCGGCAACTCTGCTAACGCTTGCTGAATGCGCTCGGCGAGTAAATCCTACGCCGTATCTAGCACCGGAGAAGCCTGCGTGAGAACTTTTTCTAACAGTGCGATCATTTGAGTTCCCCTACTCCCGCCATTCTACCACCAGGGGCACTCACTTTTCGCCCCTTGCCCCCAATTCTGCGGGAGTCCGAAGGAGTCCAGCGGAGGCTTCTCTGTGTTGTTTGTCCGGGTCCTTCGTCCGGTCCCCCCAAAATTGGGAGCAAGGGGGCCATACGCCGGTTCCTTTCCGGCCACAGAGTGGGTCTCATCTACCAAGGGCCTGTTGGGACACGTGCTACAATAGTGGCACGACATGAAACTCAAACTGGATCTGCATTCTATCTACAACGACAGCCGGGCTATCGAGGCCTCCCTGCAAGGCATCCTGGACGAAGCGACCGACAAGCGGGCGACCGAAGTGGAGGTCATTCCCGGCAAAGGCTCTGGACAGCTCAAAAAGGCCGTATTGCGCTTTCTGGACCGGCCGGACGTCAAAGCCCGCTACCACCGGATCGAGAAGGACGGTGATAACTGGGGCCGGCTGTTTATCCACTTCCGCTGGGAACGGTTGCAGGCGACCAAAGCCGTGGTCGGGCCGCGCGAAACGGCCGACTACGCCTGCTTCTGTTGCGGGGCGCCTGTGACAATCGGCGTCAGCACGGAGACGCTGGCCGAAGACGGGCCGGAGACGCGCGAATCCGAATGCCCCTCCTGTGGCTCGCCTAATCGCTTGACCTTGCAGATGGATCGGGCGGGCCGGGTGCAAGTGCAGGCCGAATCTGGATACGAGGCAGGGTGAAGACGTATCGACTGATCCATGGGCCGACGGGTTGCTTGGTGGCGGCCGTGGAAAGAGCCGACGGATTCTGGGCCAAGGGCTGGGGAGTCCTGGGACGAGCCAAATTGCGAACGGGTGAGGGTCTATGGTTGCCCAGTGTCGCGTCCGTCCACACGGCGTTCGTGCGATTCCCATTGGACCTGCTGTTCCTGGACCGCGAGTTTCGGGCCGTGCGGCTTGCCCCGAACACGCCCCCGTGGCGCTGGCTGGAGCGGGCGGGAGGTGCGTGTCACGTTTTGGAATTGGGGGCGGGGACGCTGGCCCGGTCCGTGCCCAGCGCGCGGGCGGGGGAGGCATGGGAATTGAGGGAATAGAGGGGTCTGAGGGGCGTCAAACGGAACGAACACCTCGCGTGGGGTGTTAAAAGCACAGGAAGAGGGGCGGAAGCGGGGAACAGCACCCCGCCCCGCGCTCGTAGAAGACTCGTACAGATAAGTGGCAACGTTGCCGATGAGAAAAGAATGTGGTATACTGACCCATTCCCGTGGGCCTGGCCCTCGGTCGCTTTAGAAGTCTTCCCGTGTCTTTGAAAGACAGGGAAGGAGGCTTTCGCTTGAACACAAACCGAATCGCGCGCATCCTGGTCCCCATCGTCCTCCTGGTTACGATGGTGTACTTCTTCGCCAACAACAATTCCAAGCTCCTGCACGTGGGCGAGACGCAGCAGGACATCACGTACTCCAAACTGATCGAGGCCATCAACGTTAACAACGTTTTAGACGGCAGCTTTGACAAGGATACGTTCCAGGGACACTTCACCAAGGGCAACCAAGCCTTTAGCTGCTACCTGGGCACGGAAAACCCGCAGCAGAGGCAGGACCTGACAACCCAGCTCATCTCGCACGGCGTCAAGAATGTCGCGTTCACCCGGCCTCCGATCTCGGACAGCATGACCGGACTGATTGTCTCCGTTCTACTGCCCCTCGTGGTGATTTTCTTCTTCTGGATGTTCTTCCTGCGCCAGGCTCAGAGCGGCGGCAACCAGGCCATGTCGTTTGGCCGGTCCCGCGCCAAGCGCATGAATGACAGCGTCCCCAAAGTCACGTTTGACGACGTGGCGGGCGTCGAAGAGGCCAAGCAGGAGCTTCAGGAGGTCGTCGAGTTCCTCAAGAACGCCAAGAAGTTCCAGGCGCTCGGGGCTAAAATCCCCAAGGGCGTCCTACTGCTCGGCCCTCCCGGATGCGGCAAGACCATGCTGGCCCGCGCCATTGCCGGCGAGGCAGGCGTGCCGTTCTTCCACATCTCCGGCTCGGACTTCGTTGAGATGTTCGTCGGCGTGGGCGCCTCGCGCGTCCGCGACCTATTCGATACGGCTAAGGCCAACCGGCCCTCGCTGATCTTCATTGACGAGATTGACGCCGTCGGCCGCCAGCGCGGCGCAGGTATGGGCGGCGGGCACGACGAGCGCGAGCAGACCCTGAACCAACTGCTGGTCGAGATGGATGGGTTCGACCCGAACGCTGGCGTTATCATGATTGCCGCCACCAACCGGCCGGACGTCTTGGACCCTGCCCTGTTGCGTCCCGGCCGCTTCGACCGGCAGGTGACTGTGGACACGCCTGATGTCAAGGGTCGCGAGGCCATCTTGAACGTCCATCTGCGCGGCAAGCCGCTGGGTGAAGAGGTCAATGCCTCCACCCTGGCCCGTCGGACGCCCGGCTTCAGCGGTGCGGACCTGGCGAATCTGGTCAACGAGGCCGCCCTGCTGGCCGCCCGCTACGACAAGACCAAGATCGGTATGGATGACTTCAACGAGAGCGTGGACCGCGTCGTGGCCGGCCCACAGCGCAAGTCGCGCATTATGAACGACAAGACGCGTGAGCGGATCGCCTATCACGAGGTCGGCCACGCCATCGTCGGCGAGCTTCTGCCCGATGCGGATCCCGTGCACAAGATCTCGATCCTGCCTCGCGGCCAGGCTCTCGGGTACACGATGCACTACCCGACTGAGGACAAGTACCTGACGACGCGCCAGGAGTTCCTGGACCGGACGAGTTCGCTCCTCGCGGGCCGTGTCTCGGAAGAGATCGTCTTCAACGAGGTCACGACCGGGGCGTCCAACGACTTCGAGCGGGCGACGGGGATTGCGCGGGCGATGGTCTGCGAGTACGGCATGAGCGAGGCCCTGGGACCAGTCGTACTGGGCACCCGGCATGGCAACCCGTTCCTGGGACGCGACTGGAACGAGGAGCGCAACTACTCAGAGACCATCGCGGTGGAGATTGACAAGGAAGTCCGTGCGATCATTGACGGCTGCTACGAGCGGGCGCGTCAGGTCCTCTCCGAGAACCGGGGCAAGATGGACGAGCTAGTCAAGGTCCTTCTGGAGAAGGAGTCCATTGAACGGGACGACTTCCTGGCCCTGCTGGAAGGCGCGACGATCTCCGAAGCGGGTATTCCGCCCGCCGCACCGGTCATCCCGCCCCCAGCGACGGGCAATGCGCCCGCCACGCCGGTCGCCGAGAAGCCGCGCCGCCTGGGCAGTCTGCGCCCGGAACCAGCGTAGTCGGACAGGAACCTACCAGGGCGGGCCGGTCTTGAAGACTGGCCCGCCCTTTTCACCGTGTGAGATTTATGGAAACAACCTACCATTACCGGCTCTCCCGCCTGGTCCGCACCCAGAGTTCCGAGATCTTTCTCATCTGGGACGACGACCGCCGCATCGGGCAGCTAGACCTGCATTACGCCATCGAATCCCGCACGATCCACGCGACGCTGATGCTGGAGGCCGATCTGCCGGTCACGGTCGAGGAAGACCTGCTGGCACAGATTGACGACGACATCGTCTCCTCCTACTTGCCGTCCTTCGAGCGCGAGGACTTTCTGGTCACAGTCTTCCGGGGGGAAGAGATCTCCAACTATACCGATTCGTCAGGCGCCCTGGACGACATTGACGACGAGCAGTTTGAGGACGAGGACGATGAGGACGACGAAGACCGGCCGCGTCGCAGCCGGTAGCACAGAATTACACAAGCAAAGCATGAAAAAGCCCCGGCAAATGCCGGGGCTTTTTTTGTCACAGACGTTGCGTTGAAACGCAGGATCTTAGGATCTCTCGCGCTAACGGAAC
>JAYTRQ010000367.1:0-15250 GCA_043746125.1 Armatimonadota bacterium
ATCGGCAAGCCGCTGACCGAAGTTCGCGTCCTGTTCCAGCGGCGCGTTCAGGACTACCCCGTAGACGACGGTGCGGCTTTAGTTGGCCGCTTTGAGGGCGGGACGCTTTTGACCATGAACGTCGCCTACAATTGCCCCGATGCCTTCCCGCGCCGGACCCTGGAGATCATCGGCACGGAGGCGATGGCCATGGCGTGCGACACGATGGGCCAGACGCCGGGCGGGACGCTGACACTGATTGACGCCCGTACCGGTGAGGCACATGAGGTCGGCGTGCCGGCGGACGAAGACGTCTCGCCGTTCCAGACACAGGTCGAGATGTTCTCCCGCTGCCTACTCGACGGCGTCCCATTCCCATTCCCGCCCGAGGGCGACCTGCACACCATGCGCCTGCTCCAAACGGCGAAGGAGGGCGCGTGACGCCGCTCCCCCCCACCCTCTGTACCAACTGCGGCTTCTGGCAGCGTCATTTCGCCGTCCCGACGACGTGTCCGGTGTGTACAGACTTCCGGCACACGCCGCCCACCGATGGCTTCCGGTTTCTAGAGCCGGAGGAGGTCGCGGCCGAGGTCCGCACCGTCTGGCAGGGACAAGACACCGACGTCGTCACGTTCTCCACCAACCCGCGCGTCGGCATCGGGCCAAACGGGTACTTGATTCGGCACCCAGACGGCAACGTCTTCTTCGACGGCACGGCTTATTATAGTGAAGAGGCCCTTGCCCTGATTCAGTCGCTCGGCGGTATCCGGTGGCTGTCCGCCTCGCACCCGCACGCCTACGGGGCACTGTGGCAGTTGCAGGAGCGGTTCGTCCCAGAAGTAGTCCTTCAAGTCCAGGACCTCGTCTGGACAGGCGCCTTCAGCACGACCTGGCCTTTTGACGAGCGACTAGAGCTGGCCCCCGGCGTTACGCTCCTGCACACCGGCGGGCACTTCGCCGGTCATACCGTCCTCTTTTTGGCCGACCAGCGCGTCCTGTTCGCGGGAGACATGCTCAAGTTCCACAGCGAGAACGGCCGCGTCACGGGCATCAGCACGCACAAAGGCTTTAATCGGCGTATCCCTATGAGCCACGCCGAGGTCGGCCGCTACCGGGACATCGTTGCGGGCCTGGACTTCGACACCGTCACCACGACGTTTGAGAGCGCCACCTGCACCCCGGCGCAGGCCCTACGGCTTTTTGAGGCCCAACTCACGGGGAGGCCATTCTTCGGCCCAGCCCCACTCGATCCATAACAATGAACGCACTTCAAACGTATCAAGCCGCCCTCGAATCCGCCTTGCGCGGCGGGACTCTGTTCGAGTTCCCCCTGGCCCCAATGGATCGCCTGGGTCTGCCCCTGTGGAACGTCGCGCTCATCGGGGAGGACGGAGCGCTTTCCGATGGCTTCGGCTACGGACCGACGCTCCAATCCGCGCAGACGAGCGCCTGGGGCGAGGCCGTGGAGTGGTGGGGGGCGCGTGAGGCACTGAAGCGGATGCCGCGCATCACGGCAGCCTACGCGGACCTCAAGCGGCAGGGACGGGACGCCGTTGACCCCGTCTCGCTCTGCCTGTCGGCGGGCAGCGGCTTCGACCCGGATGCCACGCCCCTGACCTGGGTGGAGGCGACGCGGCACCCCTCCGGTGACCCGGCGCTGATCCCGATTGAGTTCGCCGCGCCCCGGATGGCCGACATCGGGACAAACGTATATCCAAGTTCGCTGCTGGCGGTGCCCATTACGAATGGATTAGGGGCAGGGCCGACGTTTGCTCATGCCCTCGCACACGGTATACTGGAGCTGCTGCAACGCGACGGTAACAGCGTCCACTACCGCGTCCTAGATCGGGGCATTGCGGTGGATCTGGACGACGTGCGGGACCCGGACACCCGCGCCCTGCTGTCGCACCTGGACGCCGAAGGCGTGGAGGTCATCGTCAAGCTCGCGTCGGACGATTTCGGCATGGCGAACCTGTACGTCGTCGGCTACGACCGGGATGTCCACCGCGCCCCGCAGCCGATCATGCTCTCAGCCTGCGGCGAGGCCGTCCACCCGGACCGCGAGGTCGCTCTGGGGAAGGCCCTGCGCGAGTATACATCCGGACGGGCGCGGAAGGCCTTCAACCACGGTCCGCTCGCGCCCGTCCGCGCCCTGTCGCCGCCGGGCTACTTGGAGGCCTTCAAGCCAGCGTCCATGCGCTCCGAGGACGACCGCGCCCTGCGCGAGATGCAGGGCTGGATGGCCCTATCTCATCAACAGTTCTTTGACATGCTGGTGCACCCGATTTACGAAGTCAAGAGCCGCGTCCCCTTCTCCGAACTGCCGACGACCGATATCCCCGACGCCGGGGCTTTGCTGGCCCTGCTGACCGAGCGACTTGGCGCAGTGGGCCTGGACGTCCTGTACGCCGATTTCACGCCACCCGACTCGCCTGCGACGATCCTGAAGGCTGTCGTGCCTGGCCTGGAAGTGGAGACGATGACGTATCAGCGTATCGGTGGGCGCAATCTGCGCCGCCTGCTGGCCCAAGCGTCGCCGATTGTGGGCGTCAGCGACCCGCCGCCGGGCGCGAAGCCGATCCGTCTGACCGGGCGGGACGCGGACTTGGCGGGGGCATGGCTCGACCCTGGCGCGGTAGACAAGGCAATGGGGCCTCTGTACGCGCTCTACCGTGAGCCGGGTCGGCATGTGTTGGGATTCTTGGGGGAGAGCGCGGGGAACAAGGCCCCCTAGCCCCCAATTCTGGGGGGGTCGGATGAGGAGCCCGGACGAAGAACCGGGAGAGGCCTGCAGCCCTGGGTCCTCCACTGGCTCCCCAGAATTGGGGTTTTAGTGGGGTGGGCCGGGAGGCCTTTTTGTTTAACGAGACAACCTATGCGTATCTGTTTCATCTCCCGCCGTTACTTCCCGGCCATCTCAGGCATGAGCGTCTATGCCCAGAACCTCCTGCGCCAACTGGTCGCGCTGGGGCATGACGTCACCATGATCTCCCAGTACCGGGGCGACGAGGCCGGGACGCGAGTCTACGGCGGCGGCCCGCCCCCAAACGTAGAGGGCGTCCGTGTGATCGGTCAGGAAGCCTTGGGCGAGCAGGAGGCGCCCGCGAACTGGGAGCGCGACATTGAGACAATGGTGCAAACGGTCGTGGTGGAACACGCGCGGCAACCGTTCGATCTAGTCCACGCCCAATATGGCTATCCCACGGGCCTGGCGGCTCTGGAGGCTTCCAAGAGGCTCGGTATTCCAAACCTCGTGTCTATCCAGGGCGGCGACGGGCACTGGGTGGGGCCGTGCTGCCGGACGCACCGGGAGGCCATGCGGATCGTCCTGGACCGGGCGGGGGCGCTTCTAATCGGGTCGCGGTCGTTCGCCGAGGAGGTCCGCGACAACCACGGGACGCCTTTCGAGCGGTTCACTATCGTGCCCGGCGCGGTGGACACGCTCCGTTTCCGCCCCCGCGAGGGCTGGAAGCCGGGCGACTTACGGGATGCCGCCTGCCCCACCCTGCTGTATCACGGCCGCGTGGACCGGCGTAAGGGGGCGCTGGACATGCTGGACGCCCTGGGGCGCCTTGCCTCAAACGGCCGCGACTTCCGGCTCATCGTTTCCGGCATCGGTCCGGACAGCGAGGCCGTTCAAGCGCGGGTTTCTGAGTTGGGCCTGGACGCGCAGACGGAGATCACCGGCTACGCCGACTATGCCGAAACTCCCGCCATCTACCAGAGAGGTGACGTCTTCCTGTCGCCGACCTACGCCGAGGGCTTCTCCAACACCATTTTGGAGGCAATGGCCTGCGGCCTGCCGGTCGTTTCCTGCTTCGCCGTGGGCGTCATAGACTGCCTGCGGGACGGCGAGAACGGCCTGCTCGTCCCGCCCGGTGATATCCCCGCCCTGGCCGCCGCCATCGCGCGGATGCTCGACGACATTGCGCTCCGCCGCCGCTTGACCGAACAGGCTTACGACGAGGCCCAGCGCCTCTACTCCTGGCCCGTCATTGCCCGCCAGATCGTGGGCGTGTATGAAGGTTTGGTCGGCACGAAGCCGGACACGGACTGGGCCTTAGACACGCCCCCCGACCTGTCCTGCCGGTTCCGGGCCGCGCCGCACCTGCTGTAGAAACAGGGTATGCCTGTTGTTAGGTTGAGAGACGTTGGCCGAGCAGAGTACGTAGGGAGGGGTTCACCTCACAGCGCTTCTACGACCCTCTTTCCTCTTGGGTGGCCTCTTGTACGATCCGTGTAGGGGCGCTGCTTGCTGCGCCCTCCGTGTGGCTCCCCTCAGAAAAACCTATGCCAACCGCCCTTTTCCTCTCCTCTCACCTCGACGATGTCGCCTTCTCCTGCGGCGGCACACTCCTGCGTCTGCGCGAAGCCGGCTGGGACGTCCCCCTGTGTACCGTCTTCACGGCTACGGTCCCGGACCCGCAGGGGTTTGCCCTGCGCTGCCAGACCGACAAGGGTCTTGCCCCCGACGTGGACTACATGGCCCTGCGCCGGGTGGAGGATAGAAACTTTGCGGCCCTGCTCGGCGTGCCGGACGTTCGGCATTGGCCGTTCCCCGAAGCGCCGCACCGGGGGTACGAGTCTGCCGAAGACCTCTTCAGGCCCAGGCACGCAGCAGACGACGTCTGGCGGCCTATCGCTGAGGCCTTGCGGGACCTCGCCGCCGAGGTCAGGCCGGACGTCGTGTTCGCCCCGCAGGGGCTAGGGGGCCATGTGGACCACTTGCAGGTCATTCAAGCGGCGCTTGAGGCGGGGCTTGCGCCCCGGACCTATTGGTATCGGGACACGCCGTACACCATGCGGGACCCGGAGGTGAGGCCCTCGGCTCTGCTGCCGGACGGACTGAAAGAGCGGGCGGTACTGTTGACTGAAGACGAAGTAGACCGCAAAATCGCGGGCGCCCTGACGTATGCCTCCCAAATCGGCTTCCAGTTTCGCGGGCCGGAGGAGGCGGAGAACAAGCTGCGCGGGTTCCACGCTCTGGAAGGCCAGCGAGCCGGGTATGAGGGCTTCGCTGAGCGGTTCCGGGCGGCCCCTGCACTGCCGACGTTAGAAGGATTTTCCAATTGACTGACCAAAGCACGGCCGCACAGGCCATTGAGGCTTACGCCCAGGCACTCCCAGAGGGGGAGCTATTAGAGTTCTCCACGGCCCCGTTTGACCGTCTGAGCCTGCCCTGCCGAACGGCGACGTTCTTCGCCCGCGATGGCCGGACGCGCGGCGGGGCGGGCTACGGGTTTACCGACGAGAGCGCTTTAGTCGGGGCGATGGGCGAGATGACCGAAGAGTTCGCCGCCTCCCGCGCCGCCTTGTTGTGGCCCCGGCAGACGGCCTCCTACCGAGAACTCCTGAGCAGACTGGGGAACGGTGGGGTCTGTGACCCCCTGACGCTCTGCCTGGACGCCGGGAGCAGCTACGCTCCGGACAGGCCATTGGAGTGGGTGTCCGTGACGCGGTGGGCCACGGGCGAGCCGGTGCTTGTCCCCGTGGAGTTCGTCGCCACCTACCGGGGGGATGTCGGCGCGAACCCTCTGGTGACGCCGATCACGAATGGCCTGGGCGCGGGTCTCAGTCGGGCGCAGGCGGTCAGCCACGGGCTGCTGGAACTATTGCAACGGGACGGGAACGGTCTGCAAATCCGCGCCCTGGCGACCGGCACGGCTCTGGACCAGACCACGGTGACGGACCCGGCCGCGCGGGGCCTCTTAGACTTGCTGGACACGGCGGGCGTAGACGTCGTAGTCAAAGTCGCGAGTACGGACTTTGGCCTGCCCAGCTTTTACGTGGCCGGCATGGACCGGGAGGGAGCTACCACTGGGCCACCGATCCAGAATGCAGGCGGCGGTGAGGCCGTGCATCCGGTCGCGGCCGTCGCCCTTCGAAAAGCACTGCTGGAGTTCTCCGCCGCCCGCGCCCGCATGGCCTTCTTCCACGGGCCTCTGGAGGACGTCGTGCGGCTCGCCCCACCAGGCTACCTGGACCGGATACTGCCGGGCGTGGACCCGGCCGCGCAGGAGCCTCGCGCCCTGCGCGAGATGGTCCGCTGGCTCGGCCTGTCCAGGGAAGGTCTGCACAGTCTGCTGGCGTCCCGCGTACTGTGGGTGGAGCAAGAGATCGGCTTCGCCGACCTGCCGACGGCCCCGCCGGAACTAGAAGGCGATAAGGACGCCCTGCTGCGAGACGTCGCGGGACGCCTGCAAGCGGCGGGCCTGGACATCCTGGTGGCGGACTTCTCGGAGTTTTCGCCCGGCGTCCACGCCGTCAAGGTCCTCGTGCCGGGTCTGGAAGTAGAGACTCTGAGCTACGGGCGTATCGGCGAGCGCAACGTGCGTCGCCTGAGAGAACAGGGGATGGAACAGCCGCTGGCCGGCATAGGGGCACCCCCCGCCGGCGCGAAATCCGTCCGCCTGACGTCCGAGGCCGAGGAGCGTCTGGGCGGCCCGGCCTGGCTGGACCCGGCGACCGTGGAACGGGTGGTGGGCGCTCTTTATCCCATCTACCGCGAGCCCGGCCGACACGCCGCGCCGCTGGCTCTGGCGCAAGGCCGGACGTAACCAAGCCGATGGAGGAGCAAGGCGTTTTAGGGAGGGCGCAGATTCCTACCCGTGGGGCGGAAAAGTAACGGGTTGGGGGCTGGGAAATTGCAGACGCCGTACAGCCTTTCACGGGGCATTGCCAACTCAGATTTTCACGCAGCACTGGACGCTTTGATGCAGGACCGGGAACATTTTTCGCCTCGGCTCTCCCTCCGCGCCTGGTTCGCCCCAGATTTCGAGCTGGCCGTGCAGTGCGTAGCCGAGGAAGAAACGGGAGAGGCGCAATCGCCTCAGATGGAGGGGGACGAGGGAAAGAGCGACCGGCAGTAGTGGGCGGGGCTACACCCCATCCGGCGGGTGAAGACGGTGTGGAACTGGGCGTAGCTGCCGAAACCGGCTTCTAAGGCGGCCTGGCCGAGATTGACACGGACGCCAGGGCGCAGACAACGCAGGAAGCGGTCTAGGCGCTGCTGGTTGCGGTAGTCGGTCAGGGACAGCCCGGTCTGGGCGGAGAACAGGCGGCTCAAGTGAGAAGGGCTGAGGCCGACGCGGCGGGCGAGGGCAGCGACGTTCTCCGGCTCGACCTCGTCCTGCAAGAGCCGGACAGCCTTCTCCACAGCGGGGTGGACGGCGACGCCGGGGGGCGCGTCGGCGGCAGAACGGTCGGCGTCCCAGGCCCGCAGGAGGGCGTAGGCCAGGCCGGCGTTGAACAGGTCGGCCTCGGACTCGGAGGCGACGCGGGCGAACAGGTCCGCCAGGGCGCGGGCGACGTCGGGCGGGAGGGGCTTACAGAACCGGTCAGGCGGGTCGGGGTGCAGGGGGGTCGCGCTGGCCGCACCTTGGCAGACGCGTCGCAGGAGGCTGGGCCGGAAGACGAGGAGCCAGGCGGAGAAGTCAGGCGAGACGTCCAAAAAGAAATGCTCCTGGTCAGGGAAGAGCCAGACGAGCGAGTCCCGCCGCAAGTCGTACCGACGGTCTCCGAGTAGGTAGGCCGCCGTGCCGCGCAGGACGAGGTTGAGTTCGAGTTCTTCGTGCGTATGGGACCAAGGCATGGGAGACGCACCGGAGACAACGGCGAACCCGTCGCGGCCCTGACTGATTCCTAATTCGTCTCTCATCACATGAAACCATAATCCCCTTGCGCCCAAACCAGAAGACGCGCGAATGTAGAAGTGCTAGAATGGCATCATACCACAACGCTAGAGGTTTTCATGGACCAGGCAATGCAGGACTACCTTTTCGATCTGCGCGGCTATCTGATACTGAGGAACGCCGTGGACCACGCCCACGTCGCGGATCTGAACACCGCTTTAGACGCCTTCCCCCCCTTAGAGTGGGGCCAGTGGCACGGAAACGCCCAGCGGTTCGACAACAATGGGGTGTTCGGGACTGAGCTACAAAACATTGTGGAGGGCGGGGAGCCGTTTGAACGGCTCATTGATCACCCGGCGTGGATCAAACTCGTCGGGCGCTATTGCGGCGACCAAGGATCGTACACCGAGGGCCTGTTTATTGACGAGTGCTTCTCCTCCCAGCGGCGGTCCGGCGGATACTTCCCGGTGCATTCGGGCGGCTTCCAGGGGTCCACACGCGGGCAGTATCGCTACAAGGACGGCATGTGGCGCTGCGGCCAGGTCAATATCCTGCTGGCCCTGACGGACGTCGGGCCGGGCGACGGCGGCACGATGGTCTTGCCGGGGAGTCACAAGTCGAACCTGCCCCACCCCCAGTCTGAGTTTGACATGGGCCAGGGAGACGGCATGAAGCGGATGGACGACATGGAGGGCGTCGTGGAGGTCCATTTGAGCAAGGGCGACGCGCTGCTGTTCGTGGACGGGATCGCGCATGGAGCAAGTTCGCGGACCAATCCGGGTGAGCGGCGGGCGACCATCTACCGGTATGGCGTGTCGTGGGGCAACACGCGCCACGGGTATCAGTATTCGCAGGCGCTGCTGGATCGGCTGACACCCGCCCGCCGGGCCATCTTGCAGCCGATCGCGCCGCGCGTACCCCCCCTAGCCCCCAAGAATGGGGGAACCGGAGTCGGCATGGCCAGGTCTAGAGAGGGCAGCCTCGCCTGGCCGGAGCATCTGGTCTATGGTAACGAATCGGAAGCCGCGTGCCTTCAGGCGGCTGATGATCCGGGGCAGGATCGTGAGGGTCTGGGCGCTGCCGTCGTGCAGCAGGATGATGCCACCGTCGCTGATCGTGTTCAGCGTGCGCGTCTCGATCACCTGTGTGCCGGGCTGCGCGTAGTCGCCAGGGTCGTCGCTGTACAGGATCATCTTGTAGCCCAAGGCCTCGACCGCCTCGGCGACCTGGCGGTTGTACTCCCCGCCGGGCGGCCGGAACAGGTGGGGGGTGTGGCCGGTGATGCTCTTCAGGACTGCCCCGCAGGCGGCAATCTCCGTGGCCACGTACTCGGGCGGGATTTTAATGAGGCTGACGTGGTCATAGGTGTGGTTGCCGACACTGTGGCCGGCGGCGACTTCGGCCCGGATGAGGTTGGGATAGCGTTCGGCCTGCTCACCGACTACAAAGAACGTGGCCGGAACGTGGGCTTGTGCCAGAATTTGCAGGAGCTTAGGCGTATAAACGGGGTGCGGGCCATCGTCAATGGTTAGCGCGATGATGCGCTGGCCGGGGTCGCCGCGCAAAACGAGATCGTGGCGCAGGCCGCGCAGTAGATCGGTCTGATGCTGGGCGATCAGTTCAATTGCGCTGCGGTAGACTTCATGCTTGGCGTTGAGCCAATACTTGTCCCGCTCGCCCTCAACCAATGCCAGCGCGGCGGCAGGCGGCAACATATTGGGCGAGAGCTGGACGCGCTGGGAGTTCTGCGGCAGATGCTTATGGTGTGAGAAGTGTCCGCCGTGGGCGGGCGGCGGGGCGCAAAATGCGGGAGCTACCAGGGCGACAGCAAGTGAGGACAGAGCGACGGCGTTTCGGAGGCGAGGGGCAGTGTTTGGCATGGCGCTATCGTACCCGACACGAGGCCATTCCAGTGTCCTGCACGTCAACGTACCTATGGGAGATTAGTAAGCGGAGACGAGTCGGCAGCGAATGCCGTCCCGGACGTCGTAATAGATTGAGGTTTTGCAGTTCGTTTTGTGGGGGGCTTCGATGAAGCGGCGGAGGAATGGTTCATACTGCGGATCACCAAGGCCACCGATAACCATAAACAGCGCTGTGAATCCAATGTGCGAGTAGTCGTCGAGTTGTGCCTCCATCTCAGTCACCCTCAAAGCGGCCCGTTCCGCGGCCTCAGCCCCCTCGTTAATGGCGAGTTGCAGAAGTTGGTAGGTTTCTCCTCGAAGCACTTGCAGACGCGAAATCTCATCAATCAGCGCGGGAAGGCGTTCGGGGCGGGGCAGAGGAGCGTAGCGCATCTTGAGGGCACTTCCGTAGTCGTCGCGGAAGTGCGTCAGTACGATGTCCGGTAGGACGGCGAAGTCGGCATAGACGCCCTGATAGACCATATCCGCGAGATGGCACAGGGCGTAGAGGACCGTAGGCTGGGGCGTAGGACCAGTTGAAACATAAGAAACCTGCTGCCCCTGATCGTTCAGACGTGCGGGAGGATGGCGGTAGGCATACAGGTCGGCATTCAATGCGGCGGGCGTGGTGTCCAGGTGCCGGAAGAACGAGTGTACCTTCTCCTCCGCTCGCTTGCCGACGTCAGGAACGGTTTTAGTATGGGCCTCCGCCAGAAGACGCGCTTTGGCTACCGTGGTGAAGTTGATCTCGTCCGCGTGAGCCGTGAAGACCGGAAGCCAGTCCGGCCCAGATGGCCTCGGAGCCGTGAGGAGGAGGTCATCTTTTTGCTGCCAGCCGAAGAGGAAGTTGCCAAACAGGGGCAGCGCCTCGACCGCCCCCAACCGAGCCAGCGCCTGAAAGCCATCGCGCCAGAGGAAGGGGCGCAGGTCACTTTGGACCGCCTGAACGGTTGTGGGAACGTGGGCATAGTCACCGCTGCGCCCGGCCTCACTCATGGCCGACGCGGTCGCTCCGATGATGCCGCGATCTTCTCTCCTTGGTGGGTCGGGGTACACAGTATAAACGTTCCCTGAGGTGACAAGGGCCGAAGCGAGTCTGTCCCGCTGTAGAGGGACCTTAAAAACGAATCGCCCACCCCACATGGGGGCAGGCGATTTTTACGTCGGCACTATTTGATTTTACCCTGGTTCGTCAGCGCATCACCCAGCATGTCCAAGTTGGAGGCGTCGGGGGCGCCACTGGCGGCCCGGTTCTCCTGCTGGATTTGCAGGTAGATTTCCTTGCGGTGGACGGAGACGTCACGCGGGGCGGCGACACCGAGCCGGACCTGGTCGCCACGGACCTCGATCACCGTGATCTCGATGTCGTCACCGATCTTGATGCTTTGGTTCAGTCGTCTGGTGAGAACGAGCATTCAGCCCTCCTTGGCTCGGTAATTGGATTTTGGGTTACCGGGCGTTTTCTCTACGCAATTGTACGCGAATTCCGTTTCTTTGTCAAGCGCGTATTAAAGTCCGCCTGGAGATTGTTTTGCGGCTCTTAGGCGTCCGGCAACAGGCGGTGGCGGAGGCCGTACTGGTCGGTGTTCAGGACAACTTGCTTGGCGAGCCGGGCGCGGGGGTTGACCACGATCGGCGCCATCAGGTTGGCTGTGATGCCGCAGGGGTCGCCGGGCGGCACGGTCAGCAGGGAGTACAGGCGGGGCCGGGCGGCCTCATCGGCGAGGGCCAGGTCTTCCAATTCGGTGCGCGGCACGCGCGGGGCGTAATCGGGGAAGGCCTGATGCGGCTCCATCGCCAGGAAGGCCAGACCCTCGTCCTCCAGGGACTGGAGCCAGACGAATGGGCTGCTCTTGTCGCCGCCTCCAGCGTGGTGGGGGATGAGGGTGAACCGGCGGCTGCCCTCGAAGCCGGGCAGGCCGTCAGGGAAGGTCAGGGTCTTGCGCTCGTCAACATCAAGGGCGCCAAATCGAGTGGTTTGGATGGTCATGTACATCTTAGCTCCTAAAGGGAAGAAGATCGAAAGGGACTAGCGGAGAAAGTCTGAAAGGCTGTATTGGAAGGCCTTGGCAGTGGTCGCCAGCGAGGCCTGGTAGACGTTCTGGGCGCTCTGAAGCTGGACATAAGCCGTGGCGAGATCCACGTCCTCGATCTTCGAGACGCCGTCGTTGAGCTCGCCCTGCGCCCGCGTCAGCCGCTGGGTCACGGCCGTCACTTCATTCATCTTTGCGCCCGTCGCCGCCTGAGCGGTACTGAGGGCGGTGAGTCCGGCGTCCACGGTAGCGATGTCGGAGGAAATAGCCGACACGTTCCCAGCCGTCAGGTCGGCCTTGAGCGTCTTGAGGGCAGTGAAAGCAGGACCGAAGGCCGTGCTGCCTGGCGTGTTGAGTTGGATCGGATAATTCGGCCCGATGGTCGCCGTCACGGCCCCCCCATTGCCGGTGTAGTTCTGACTCGCGTCGTAGGGTGGCACCGTGGTGTTCGTGCCGCCGAACAGGTACTTGCCGTGGAGGTCGGTGTTGGCGACCTGGGTGAGTTGGGCGGTTAGGCCGTCCACCTGGTTGCTGAGAGCGGCGAAACTGTCTGTAGTTTGGTCGGAGTTCGCGCCCTGGACAGCGATCTGGCGAGCGGACTGAAGGATCGTTGTGGCGCTAGACAGCGCCCCTTCGGTGGCCGACAAGAACGAACCGGCCTGCCCGGCGTCGCGCTGATACTGGGTGTTGTCGGCCAAGGCGCTGCGGAGCGCGAGCGACTGGGACGCGCCGGCGGGATCATCCGCGAACGAGGTCAGCTTCTTGCCCGTGGAGATCTGCTGCTGCACGACGTTCAGATTGCTCAGGCTGTCCGAGACATTCTGACTCAGCATGTCATACTTGAGGCTGTCGGTGATACGCATGTCTTGACTCTTTCGGGCTTAGTTCGCGGAGAACAAGTTGTTGATGAGCGTGCCGATCATATCGTCCATCGTCTGCACGACCTTGGCGGAGGCCTGGTAGGCGCGCTGGTATTTCATCATGTTGACCATCTCGGCGTCCGTGGAGACGCCCGTAGCCGAAGCTCGCTGCTGGGTGAGTTGAGAGAGCGTCGCCGAAGCCGTCTGCGTCGCGCTTTTCGTGCTGGCCGCCCGGCCGCCTGCGTCGGAGACAGTCGCCTGGTAGTAACCGAGCAGCGTCGTGCCGAACGTTGGATCACCCGGCGTGGTGTCCGTCGCGCCCTTCAGGCCGGCCAGTTTTTCCGCGTTGGAGGCGTCGCCTGGCGAGGCCGTCGTGGCGGGCGGAACGGGAGCGGAAGCGGCGGCCAGCAGCTCGGGATGCCCTTCCAGGCCGGGGTCTACGCCGATGGTGGCGGCCGTGGTGCCGGTGGGACTGAAGAAGTTCAACCCGGTCGTAGTGCCGTCCAGCGCGTAGCCGGACTTGTGGATGGCGTTCACCTGCGTAACCACGGCGGAGGCCAGGGTATCAAGCTGCCCCTGATAGCCCGCAACCTGTGTCTGGGCCGACGCCAGACCAGCCAGCTCCCCACTCTTCAGATCCCCGCTCGCCGTGAGACCCGCTTGCGTCACTTTGGACGATTCCAGGCCGGTCACGAGGCTCGTGCTGCCGATCTGGACGCCGATCGTGCCGTCGCTGTTCGGCCGGATCGCGACGTTTACTAGGGCCGAGAGCTTATCCAGCAGAACGTCACGGCGGTCCAGCAAGTCGTTCGGCTGCTGGCCCTGGACAGTCTGCTGCTTGATCGTGACGTTCAGGGCGGCGATCTGCGCCCCATAGTCGTTGATACTGGTGACGTCATCGGCGGCCTGGCTGTCCACGCTGGTCTTGACGGCCGCGAGTCGCTGCCCGACGCCCTGGAAGGTGCGAGCGAGGGCATCCCCCTGAGCAATGGTTGTGGCGCGGACGCCTAAGTTTTCGGGCGTGTTGGACAGGTCGTGGAAAGCGTTAAAGAAGTTTCCGATGGCGGCATTCAGGCCCGTGTCGGACGGCTCGCCGAAAGCGTCGTCCACCTGCTTGAGCGCACTGCTCTGGCTGGCCTGGAAGTTGTTACCCGCTGTCGCCGCCCGCACCTGCGTGTCCAGGAACTGGTCGCGAGCACGGTTGATGCGGATGACACTCACGCCGGTCCCGAGCGAGCCGGGGAGGGGGAACGACGTGTGGTCAATACTAACAAAGGGGTCGTTCGCCTGCTGCTGGGCGGACTGGACGGAATATCCGTCCGTACCCGCGTTGGCGATGTTCTGGCCCGTCACGTCCTGGCCGATCTGTGCGGCGGCCAGGCCGGTATAGGCCAGATTCAACCCGAAAAAGGTTCCCGGCATCTCCGTATCCTCCTGTGTTGGCGTGAAGCGGTCAGGCGCGACGGTCAGGCATCAGCCGGCCCGTCAAGCGGGTGTAATCCCCACCGCGCTGCGGGCCGTAGCCCACGTCATTGCTGCGTCCCGCCTCCACAAAGAGGTCCAGCGTGAACGCAATGTAGTCCAGTTCGTTAGTAATCAGCGTCTTATTGCGCCGGGTCAGGGTCTGCACCCGGCCCAGCGTCTCGCGGAGCATGTCGCCCAGGGCATCCAGCTTGGCCCGGCTCGCCAGAGACACGTTCTCTTTCAGCTCCGACAGCGTCAGCGGCTCGCCCTCCTCGCCGATCATGGCCACCTTGCGGGCGTCGTCCTGCGCTTCCAGTTCGGCCAACATCTGCGCGTATTCGACCTGGAGGCCTGCGAAGCGGGCCCGATCGCAGGCCAGCAGAGCCTGCTCCTGCGCTTCCAGTAGCTTCCGGTGGCGCGTCTGGAGTGACAGTTCATCGCGCAGCATCTTGAGGACATGTTTCGTGTCTGGCACGTGTCTCAGCCTTTCTTATCTATCTTGATCGTGTCTATCTTGGGAGCCACGTTGGTCCCGCCGCCGAGGCCGGGGGCGAGTTGGTTGTACATCATCTGGGCCATGCCCAAATCGCCACGCTTTGCCATAGACTCGGACAGGGTCTGGTCCATCATATCCCGGAAGATCTCCTGGCCGTGCCCGTCGTCGCCGAGCAGCTTGTCCTGCGGGACCGTCTTCCGCATTTCCTTCAGCAGCTCATGGAGAAAGTAGCCCTCAAACTGCTGGGTGGCCTTCTTCAGATCTAAATGCTTCTTATCCAGAGCGGGCGGAGCGACCGTTTCTATTCGCAGCATGGGCTTATTGAACCTCAATCTCGGCGTGTAAGGCCCCGGCCTCGCGCATGGCTTGTAGGATGGCGATGAGGTCGCGCGGGGTAACGCCCAGGGTGTTCAGTGACTTGACGACTTTGTCTAAACTCGTCCCGGCCCCGATGGGGATCAGCCGCTGGCCGCCCTCCTGGACGGTGATGATGCTGCGTGGTGCGATCACAGTCGCCCCTTGGCTGAGAGGAGAAGGCTGCGAAATCACGGGGTCATTGGTGATCTGTACGGTCAGGCTGCCGTGGGCGACTGCGCAGGGACTGACCGAGACGTCCCCGCCCATGACGACCGTGCCTGTCCGCTCGTTGATGACCACTTTTGCGACCTCGTCCGTCTGAACGGGCACGCCTTCCAGAGCGGCGATGAGCGAAACAGCCTCCGTGCCGGGCATGAACGATACCCGGATAGTAGCGGCGTCTTCGGCCCGCGCCCCGGTTGCGCCGGCCGGTAGGTGGTCCCGGATTGCCTGCGTCAGCCGCGCGGCGGTGGTGAAGTCCGGCTGGTTCAGCGTCACGGACAGGGAGTTGTCGGCCGCGCCCTGA
>JAYTRQ010000368.1:0-1558 GCA_043746125.1 Armatimonadota bacterium
GTCTGCCGCGTCGCCTCCATCACGCCGCCATGAGCGGGGTCGGCGGAGGAGATGACTTGTAGGATGTCCACTCAGTGTCTTTCATTTCGCTGGCCCGGAGGCTCATGCCGCGTACAGGCTCCACATTATACTCTGTTCGGTCGCCTAGGCTCCCAGCCCGGCGAGGTGCAGCAGCGCGATCACCGTAAGCATAGGAATGCCGATTCGCACATAGTGGCGCCCGAAACACTCTGCCCATTCTGGCTTCTCGCCATGCCGGAAGGGATAATGGATGGCGAACCTGGAGATGACGAAGAAGACGACCACCGCCGACGTCCCGTTGAAACTGCTGTGCAGGAACATGTCGAAAAGCCGGGCCAGCAGGCTGCCCCCGCTGTGCCCGGAGGGTACGGGGACGTCATAGTGCCAGATGACGACCCACAAAGCGCAGACAAACCGGATCGCGTCGATACCTCGAGCTCTGTTCATAAGATGTTCTTAAGCCCATGGGTAAGCGGGCTGCGGCGCAGCATCACCCGGCATCCTTCCCACCGGCCGGGCCGCTCTGCGGGAGACTCAGCCTTTGGCGCACCAGACGGGCGCGGCCGAGCCGGGCCGCCCTCTGCTTCGCCTCCTGAATCCGCACCTGAGCACGCATGACGAAGGAGACAAGGAAGAGAATCAAGTATACCACGACCACGAAGACCACGGGCGTTTGCAGTATGATCACGATCTGGTTCGAGACGATTGCCTCAGAAAAGAAGTGCGTCGTGTAGAGGATGAAGCAGAGGGCATAAATGTTCTGCCAGAGGCGGAGGCTGATGATCACGCTATAGGCCCACAGAAGACAGAACATAATAAGAAGCGGGATGCAGAAAGCACCTGGCCAACTGAAACTGGCGAACGAGTCACAAAAGAACCCCATAGAGATGCCCGTCCCGTGATCTTTTTTGTTCACCATCCCCGGCACGCGGTGAGCGATGATCGTGTTGGGCGAGCCGATGGGCTTGTCCGGGAGCAGGAACCGAGGTGGAATAGAGAGAAATCCCGGGGTGATGGTGTCCATCTCCGAGTTAGGTTCCTGCACGGCGGCGTTTATGACGGCGTCCGCGACGCTCATCTGCGAGAAACGGTCCAATGTCGGATAGGGCTTCCCGTAGTAGAGGAACTTGCCGGAGGTGTACTTGCCCGTTCTGGATTCCAGTTGCTGGAACTTCGCCGGATCTGAGATAACTTCCAGCAGGGCGCCCGCTGCCATCTGGATGTTTTTCTGTGTGTCCGGGGTGCGAACGAAATTGCGCGCGTAGAGTGCGTAGGGGAAAAAGATGAACTGCGCGATATAGGCCCCGGCCAGCAGGACTCCCAGATGGACCGGGCGGAACCGGAAGCGGAACGCATAGCAGGTCAGGAAGTAAACGCCGAGTACGTCGGGAGCTACCTCGCGGTTCGCGCCGAGCATCCCTGAAATCAGAATCACGGCCATCGCAAGTAAATTCACGAAACCAATGCTGCGGCGTCCCCGTGAGGAAACGATCATGTAAGCTGTACCCGAGGCGACGGCCAGCGGGAACAGGAATGT
>JAYTRQ010000369.1:0-5146 GCA_043746125.1 Armatimonadota bacterium
GCGTTTCGGCTAAAGCCGCGTCCAGGGCCGCCAGCGCCTCTGTCCGGTCGCCGCCCCAGACGATCAGTTTGGCAAGCATGGGGTCGTAGTAGGGTGTGACTTCCGTGCCTGGCTCCACCCAAGTCTCCACACGGACGCCCGGTGGGAACGCCACATGCGTCAGTCGTCCCGCGCTCGGCTGGAACCCCCGTCCGGCGTCTTCGGCATACAGTCGGGCCTCAATGGAGTGCCCCGCCGCGCGGACCGGCAGCGATAACAGTGGGGCCAGATCGCCGGAGGCCTGCCGCACCATCCACTCGACCAAGTCAACGCCGGTGACCTCTTCGGTGACGCCGTGTTCGACTTGCAGGCGCGTGTTCACTTCCAAAAAGTAAAACTTGCCCGCCGCATCGTCATAAACAAACTCCACCGTGCCCGCCGACCGGTAGTTCACGGACTTGCCCAGCCGTACCGCGTCGTCGAACAGCCGCGCCCGCGTCGCCTCCGTGACGTGCGGCGCGGGCGTCTCTTCCAGGACCTTCTGGTTCCGGCGCTGGGCCGAACAGTCGCGCTCGCCTAGGGCCACGACCTCGCCCGCCCCGTCGCCGAAGATCTGCACTTCCAGGTGCCGCGCCCGTTCAATGAAGCGTTCCAGGAACGCACTGCCGTCCCCAAAACTCGCTGCTCCCTGCCGACGGACGGCATCAAAGGCCGCGTCTAAGTCTTCCCCGTTCCGGCAGAGGCGCATCCCGATCCCACCGCCTCCGGCCGTACTTTTGAGCATCAGTGGGTAGCCGATCCGCTCGGCCGCTCCCTGTGCGTCCAGCAGATCGCGCAGAACCCCCGTTCCCGGCAGGAGGGGTAACCCCAAGTCGGAGGCCAAAGCGCGAGCCGTATGTTTCAGGGCAAATGCCCGCATCTGGGCGCCAGTCGGCCCGATAAACGCGATGCCGGCCGCCTCGCAGGCCTCGGCGAATTCAGGCTTCTCGCTCAGGAACCCGTAGCCGGGATGGATGGCCTCCGCCCCCGTCTCCCGCGCGGCCCGCAAAACTGCCTCGATGGACAGGTAACTCTGGGCGGCGGGGGCCGGGCCGAGCCGGACGGCCTCGTCCGCCTGCGTGACGTGAAGCGAGTGCCGGTCGGCATCGGAGTAGACGGCGACAGAGCCGACGCCCATCTTACGGAGGGTGCGGATGATCCGGCAGGCGATGGCCCCGCGGTTTGCGATCAGGACTTTGTGGAACATGGGCGTTTTATGGGCTTTACAAGGTGGGTTTCACAAGAAGCAGGGCACGACAAGCAGCGCTCCTACGCGGCAGACCCGGTAGGTCCGTAGACCCGGCACTGGAAGTGCCGGTCTACCCGGAAAAAGTCGCTCCGCGACTGAGGAACTGTTAATGGGCGGCATGTCTTCAACCCCAGAGGGGTTTCCTCCGAGTAGGCCGGCACTTCCAGCGCCGGGTCTACAGACCTGCCGGGTCTACAGACCTGCCGGGTCTGCGGACTATGCAACAACACCCAATCTCTGTCAGTCGCCTGCCCAGATCAGCACCTCAATCGGCGTCGGGTTATAGGCGTTGCACGGGTTGTTAAGCTGCGGGCAGTTCGAAATCAGCCCCAGCACGTCCCGCTCGGCTCGCATTTCTACATACTTCCCGGCCTCTGAAATGCCGTCCTCGAACGTCAGCCCACCGTCTGGCGTCACCGGCACGTTCATAAAGAAATTGATATTGTTAGCGATGTCGCGCTTCTCCAAACCATAATCGGAGTGCAACAGCGCCCCGAGAAAAGACTGGCGGCAGGCGTGCATGTAGCCTTTGTCAATGGCATAACGGACCTGGTTGCTCTCAGCCGCGCAGGCCCCGCCCAACGTGTCGTGCCGGCCGCAGGTGTCAGCCGTGATCGTCAGCAGAACGCTCCCGAACGCCGACATCAGGCGCGTGCCGGTCGTAAGGTAAACGTTGCCCTGGGCGCGGATCGTGTTCTGGAAGTCGTATCGATCGGCCGTATCGTCCGCGTCGTAAAAGAGCGTGTCCACAGCCTGGTTGCCCTCTAAGTCCACGATTCGTAGGGTCTGACCACGCGTGATTAGGTGTATCCAGGAATCGCCAGCCGGGATGATCTGGCGGTAGACTGCGTCCTTGGGCATGAGTTTAGAGGTGATGAGTTTGGTCATGTCGTTGGCTTTCGGCCCACTCCGGATAGGGGGAGGGCAGTGGGGCCTATAAAAAGTACCGCTCCGTTAGAGTAAAGCCGCGCCCGTTCTCGGGCCGGGACAGGCGGCAGGGGTCACCGGGCGCGGGGGGCGGGACACGCTTCACCCGAAGCGTAACCGCCTTCGGTGCGTAGGTCGGGTTTGGGTCGAGCGGGTGGGGGCACGAATTGAGGATGACCAGCACGTTCATCTCTGCACGCAGTTCCACAAAACTGCCTGGCTCGGAGTGCCCGGCGACGAAGCGCATCGCGCCGTCCCCGCCGACGGCGACTTTGCTGAAGAAGTTGACGTTGGGCGACAGATCGCGCCGACCCCATCCGTGTTTCGCCAGTTCAATCAAGAACCCGTCCTGGGCGTTCCGGTGGAAGTCGTTCCGGCACTCCTGATACGTCGCCTCGCCGTACTTGGCCTGGATGGACGCGGCATCGGACCGGCCTCCGAGCGCGTCGTGCCAGCCTAAACTGTCCTCAGTGATGGAACACAGGATGCGGCCCATGTCCGAGTACAGCACGAGGTCTTTGGCGAGGCGGCCAACGTGCTGGGCTTTCAGTGTGTCCGGCAGATTCAGGCGTTCCGTCGGGTTGTCGGCGTTGTAGAAGAGCGCCCCGACGTTGGCCCCGCCATCCGTGTCGGACAGCCGCAAGGCCGTGCCGCGCTTCAGGACGTGCGACCAGGTCGCGCCGGGATGCAGGGTCTCCTGAAACAGAGTTTCGTTGCGCTGATCGTCCGTCACACAGAGTCTCCTCAAGAAGATTCGGGCAAAGCCAGGCGTTGGGAAGGTGGGGGATGGCGGTGGCGGCGATGCCGGTGCGATTCCGTCGTGGCTCGCCAGAGAGCCACGCGTAGTATACCGGTGGGCCTAACGGTTGTCAAGGGGTATGAGAGACTGGAAGGCGTGAGTGACGAAAAATCAGCCTAGGGAGTAAATAGTGACGAAAAACGATAAAAGAGCGGGGTAAAAGACGAAATTAGTCACAGTCGCTTCATCTCCATTCTGGTCCTGACAATCGCCGTCGCTGGCAGCCGTTGGGCCGTCGAAGACCGCGCCCGGGCGCAGGAACTTGACGTGACCCTCTTTGGCGAGGTAGTCCGCGCCATCATTGTGGAGGCCGCCGTTGCTGCTGGGGATCAGAGAGGTGGGCGGGATGTGGCCCCCGATACTGCCCGTAGCGTAGGCCTGGTGGTTCGTGGTTCCCGCCTGAGTCCCCGTGGGTGACGTGGCGTTCTTCTCCACATAGCTGATCGGAGAATCCTGCTCGGCGGGGTTGGTGATCTGGGCCGCGAAGCCTTGCAGTTCGTCGTAGACGACCGTGGAGCAAGAGGCGTTGAGCTGGGACAAGGCCGCCCCGCGCAGGCTGCTGTTCAGGCCGCAGGAAATAGGCACGTCGCCCGGCTGGCCGGATGGGACGGTCGACGCATCGGGGCACTGGAAGACGGCGGGGTCCTTGACGTAGCCGTTGCGCGACGCGCGTCCTCGCGCACTTTGGAGAAGACGGGGAAGAGAAGAGCCGCGAGAATCGCGATGACGATGAGTAGCTCGATGAGCGTGAAGCCCAACCGGCTTTGTCTTAGGGGCATTGGCATGGGAAGCACTTCTTTGACAATCATGTACTTCCGTCGGCGAGAATCGACAAAGGCGCCCTGAGACGGTTCAGGGCGCATTCTTCGCCTCAAACTCACACCTCTCCCAGCGCCCGGCGGACCTAAACCCACTTGTTCCCAATCACGGTCAGGTCATCGCTGGGGATCAGGACGTGCCGGTTGCCGATGCCCAGCGTGTGGGTGCCCAGTGGCACCATGGCGAAATGCGCCTCGTGCGTATGCGGGTCTACGCACAGGTCTCCCCTCTTGCCGGCGTGATGGCCCGCCGCGTTCTCGATCCCGTACGCGCAGAAGTTAACTCGACCCAGTAGTACGGATAGAGGGGTTCACTTCACTTCTTGTCCCGCTTCTCCAGATCACTGAGCGTCTCCAAAATGCCCGGCGCGTTGGTCTTCGTCTGCTCGGTATAGGTTTCTGACATGATACCGTCGCCTGTGCAGGCTATTATTCCCCCGCGAAAAAAGGCCGGTAAGCGCAGGGGGAACACAGGAGAAAGGCCAGGCGGGGCCGAACAAGCGCCCAGCATCCCACACTGGGGACAAAGGACAAACCCAATGACGCCACTCTCCATCCAGCTTTACACCCTCCGCGACCAGGTCCAGGGCGATTTCCCCGCCACACTCCGCCAGGTCGCCGAGATCGGCTATCAGGCTGTCGAGTTCGCTGGACTCCACGGCCACGCACCCGCCGAGGTCGCGAAGATCGTCCAAGACTTAGGCTTGAAGGTCAGCAGCAGCCACGTCGGGCTGCCCACGGCTGAGTCCATCGCCCAGATCGCCGATGAGGCGAAGACGCTGGGTAACACGCGGCTCGTGTCCGGCTTCGGCCCGGACGACTTCAAAACGCTTGAGGACTGCACGCGCGCGGCGGGCAAGTTCCAGACGGCAGCGGAACTCGCTAAGGGAGAGGGCCTGACCTTCGGCATCCACAACCACTGGTGGGAGTTTGAGACCGTGGACGGCCGCCTGGTCTACGACATCGTTTTGGAGCAGGCCCCGGACGCCTTCGGCGAACTGGACATCTACTGGGCCGCCTACGCTGGCCAGCCCCCCACCGACGTCGTCACCAAGCACAAAAGCCGCCTGCCCCTACTGCATATCAAAGACGGCAGTTTGGAGAAAGACAGCGCCATGATGGCCGTGGGAAGTGGTAAGGTCGACGTCGCCGGGGCCATCGGCGCGGCCGACCCGGACGTCCTGAAGTGGCTGATTGTCGAGCTGGACCGGTGCGACACGGATATGTGGGAGGCCGTGCGCCAGAGCTACACGTATCTGACAAGGAAGGGTCTGGCGGCGGGGAACAAGTAGGGGCAATAAGAGAAGAAAGGGGGCAGGCCGTATGGCCTGCCCC
>JAYTRQ010000370.1:0-1554 GCA_043746125.1 Armatimonadota bacterium
TCTGGGCGCGACCACCTACGTCACGCCGTCCCACGTGCTGGCCCAGGCCCTGCAAGCCCAAGGTGTCCGCGAGGCTGTCCTGCTCGACTCCGGCTTCAGCACGTCGCTGGTGTATGGCAAAGAGATCCTCGTCACCGGCCACACCTCGCCCGGCCTGCCTTCCCGCCCTGTCCCCCACGCCCTGGTCCTGTTCGGCAAGCCTTGTCCCTCAGCCCATAAGGCCGAGCGAATGGCACGGGCCTAGTCGGCCTTAAGCGTCTGATAAAACTCCCGTAGGTCCGCCCGCTCGGGCAGACCCGCCACCTGGCCGTCGCCTAATTCCACGATCATCCACTCGCCGTCCGTCCGCGGAGCCACGTCCATCGTGAAGAAGCGGCTCTGCACCTGTCCGGCGATGTCCAAAAACGACTCTAGAGGCGGCGTCTCGGCCTGGTAGTCGCCTTCGTCCCAGTAGGGCGTCACGAAGACCGGTGCGGCGTCTAGGAAGAAGACACGGAACTCTTTCGTCAAAGGCATCCTGCTCTGCGGGTGCTGGGTCAGCGGCTGGAAGGGGAGGAACTCTCGGAAGACGAGGCCGCCGTTCAGGTCGTCGCCTTGACGCCGGACGAACGTCGTCACGACGCGCTCCACGGCGGCTGTGTCGGAAGCGGAGGGGATAAAGTAGGCTTCATGCCACTCGTGTTTGCGTGATTTGACGTAGTCCTTGAGGATGAGCGGGCCGGACCCGAATGGACGGAGGAGTATCGGCAGGCTGCCGAAGGCGTCGCCGTCCCAGGTCAGCTAGACGCTGCGGGGCGTGAGCGAGGCGATCACAGGATAGTTCTCGGGCAAGTGATGGGCGAAGGCGTACTGGGTCGGATTGTTGATCAGCGTGACGTTGCGGGCAAGCAACGCCTCGTAAAGCGCCGCGTACTGTTTGCCGGTCAGCATCCAGCCCCGGTAGACGGCCTGCTCCGGCTCAGGCACGGCAAGAATGGCTCGGACAGCCTGGCGCGCGTCGTTCTCGTAGGTCAGGGCCTCGAAGTTGACCAGGCTTAGGTCGAAGCCGAGCGCCTGAGCGGCATCTGCTTCGGCGGCATAGGCGCTGTCCGGCTGCCGCCGGTCCAGCGGGTCTGAGCAGTAGACTATCCTCATGTCAGCCCGTGCACCTGCCGGATTCGCTCCAGGAGCGGCGTAATGTCTGGCTCCTGCGCCTCGCTTGGCGGCGGGCCGAGGGGGTCTTCAATGTCGATGTCGCCCAGCCAGACGCGCAGGGTGCCGAGGACGCCATAGGCCAAAGCCTCTAAATCGTAACCGCCCTCTAAGATGCCGACGAGCTTGCCGGGGCAGTGGGCGTCGGTGATCTCTTGCAGGCTCTTGGACAGGGCGCACAGGCCCCGCACGGTCAGCCGCTCCCGGATGCCGGCGACGTAGGCGCTGTTGCGCCAGTGGGCATCATACCCAGCCGAGACGATGACCAGTTCGGGCTTGTAACGATGGGCGATGGGCCGCAGAACCGTGTCGAAGGCCTGCAAAAAGCCCGCCTCACCGACGTCGGGAGGCAGCGGCACGTTC
>JAYTRQ010000371.1:0-1553 GCA_043746125.1 Armatimonadota bacterium
GGGGATGTCTCCGACCGTGAATGTGCTGCTGCGGTCCGCCCGAGCGAACTGGACGCGAATGTCGTACTGGTTGGCGTCTTTGGGGTCCCGGAATTTGGACGTGATATCGCCTTGCAGAGCGGCCGAGACCGTTGTCGCGACGTCGCTGACGTTCAGCCCGTACTCCGCCGCGCGGGTCCGGTCCAGCCGGATTTGGACTTCGGGCTGACTTGCCTTGAACGACAGGTCGCTGCCGTACGTGCCCGGCGTGGCGTCCACAACGCTTTTCACCTGATCCGCCGCCGCGAGGAGCTGCGTGAAGTCGGTCCCGACCATGTTGATCGTCAGGGGGGCGCCGCCGCCGCCGAACCCGTTGACCTCGTAGGCCTGGATTTTGAGGCTACTGCCGTTGCCCGGAATGGTCTTGACGATCTTACGGACCTCTTTCGCCACGTCCGAGTCGGCCACGTTCCGCAGCGTGTCATCCCCAGTCCGCTTGTGCCAGAACTGCACCCGGTCCAGTGGCGCGGCTCGGTCATACAGGGAGACTAGGATGTTAGCATATTGGGTGCCCGTGTCGCCCGCGCCCGCCCCACCCGCCTGAGACCGGCCGACCGAAGTTTGCAGGTACCTATACTGACCGTCGAGGCTCTTGTCCGCCCGGATACGCCGCTCGATCTCGTCCGTAATGCCCTTGGTAACGTTCAGAGACGTTCCGGCAGGGGCCTGTACGACGACGGCCACCTGGTTCTGGTCCTGAGATGGTGCGAACCGGAAGCCTAGTTTGGGGAAGATCACGATGACCGCGACGACCAGGATGACATTGCCTACCAGGACTACGGCCCAAGGATGGCGCAGGAAGGCCCGCAGGAGGTTCCGGTAGAAGTTCTCGAACTTGTGGTAGCCCCGGTTGAACCAGCCCGCAAAGCCCCGCTGCCCCTCGCCGCTGCTTTCCAGAGACTCGCCCTTCTTGAACCAGCGGCTCGCCAGCATCGGGGTCAGCGTGAACGACACGAACAGCGAGATCAAGACCGCGACCGAGATGGACACGCCGAACGACCGGAAGAACTCGCCGATGATGCCGCCCATGAATGCGATGGGGATGAACACGACCAGGTCCACGGCCGTCAGCGTCAGCGCGGCCAGACCGATCTCGCTGCGCCCCGTGATCGCCGCCTCGACCGGCTCCTGACCCAAGGCAAGGTGGCGCGAAATGTTCTCGATGACGACGATGGAGTCGTCAATGAGGATGCCGATGGCGAGCGACAGGCCCAAGAGGGTGAGCGAGTTCAGCGTGAACCCGAACGCGGCGATGGGGAGGAACGTCGAGATGATGCACACCGGGATGGCAATGGCAACGATTACCGTGGCCCGGAAGTTGTGCAGGAAGATGAAAACGATGAACGTCGCCAGCAGCGCCCCCAGGAACAGTGAGACGACGACGTCGCGCAGGTTGTCCCGGACGTTCGTCGAGTCGTCGCGTGTAATGACGAAGCTGACGTCGGCCGGGAGGAACTTCTTGACGTCTATAAGCTGCTGCTTGACGCCGTCAGTCGCCTTGAGGGTGTTGCCGT
>JAYTRQ010000372.1:0-5129 GCA_043746125.1 Armatimonadota bacterium
ACGGTCAGGGCGTGGTCGGACGCGCGGACGGCGGCAAACGACGAGAGCGTGTCGGGGTCAGGCACGCGGTCCAAGACGCTCAGGTCGCCGAACGTGGACTTCTGGCCGTCGTAGTTGCGGTAGAGCTGCATAGCCTTGAACGTCGGAGTATCCGCATTGGGCGTGGTCCAGCGGGTCGCCAAATCTAGGCCCTCACGCCCGAAGATGCCCCAGAGGTCGGCCTGGGCGGTCGCGCCGCTCAGGCTCTTTTCCGCCCCCCAGTTGTACTCCGTGATGCCGATCTGCGTGCCGGGGTAGGACGTCGCGACCCAGTTTTTGAGACGCGGGATGAGGCCAACTGTGTCATTGATCCAGCTTTCATCTTTGTAGGTCGGGTCCCACAGAGACCGGGTGGAACGGTTCCGCAGAAGCTCTATCTTGGGCGAGACGTCATCGCCGCCCTCACCGCCCTGGGGGTAAATGTGAGCGGTGACGACGTCCAGAGCGCGCATCCCCGTTTTCGCCTGGTAGGCTTTCATCTGTCCGAGCAGCCAAGGGTAGAAGGCCGTGCCGCCGTGGGCGTCCCGGTCCGGCTGGCCTTGATAATTGTGAGCCCCCCGGTACTGCTGGTCCGCGCCGCTCCAGAAGTAGCCCGGCCAGCTCCACTCCTCCGGCCCCAAGACCTTCGCGCCTGGGTCCATCGCCTTGACCATCCCGCCATAGCCGATGACATCGTCCCGGTATTCCTCCATCGTCTCGCCCTGCGGGTGTGCGTCCCGGTGCGTCTCATGCCACAGGCTCGGCTCGTTGTCCATGAAATACCAGCGGACGCCTCCGGCGTTGGACTTGCCCCACTTGGCCGTCAGGTGCTGCACCCAGTCCCGCTCGAACCCGACGTTCATGGGGACGTTGGCGTCGTTGGGGTCAGTCCCGGTGATGCGCGTCTTGCCGTCGGGCTTGAGGCCGTTGCCGCTGTCGGGGTTGTAGGGGTCGGTCTTCTGCTGTGGGCCGTATTTGGCGACGGAGAAGCCGAACGTCTTGCCCCGGTCCGGGCCGAGTTTGGCGACCCAGCCCAGGGTGGGGATGGTGACCATAGGCTGCGCCCCACCCGCCTTGCTGTCAGCGATGAAGGCGTCTGGGGACGCGCCCGGCACGGCTGAGTCTTCCGGAATGCTCTGGAAGAACCAGTCGGCGGCGTGATTGGAAGCGTTATTGCGCCAGTTGTAGCGCGTGACCCCATTGCCACCGCTGCGGTTGAGGGTAGCGTTGAGCGCCTGAAGCTGGGCCGTGCTGGCAAAGGCAACGCCGTAGATGAGCGGGCTGATGGGATGTCGCGCGGCCTGAACGTCCACGGTGACGACGGTCGCCCCAGCCAGTCCATTCGGGGCCAGGCCTCCAACATTCGCCTGAGCGTCCAGCCCGCCAGCGATGTTCGGGGCGGCATTCGGCAGCGTGAAGGGCTGTCCCAAGTTGGGCGGCGGCGGCGGGAGGCCGGGGGCCTGGGCGGAGGCGCCAGTGAGAGCGGCGAGTGTCAGGCCGGCACAGCCGGTCAGCGTGTGCCAATATCGTTTCATCATGCTGCTCATCCTTTTTGGTCTATCGGTTTTTTAGAGCCTGCCTAGGAAGCATGGGCGTTGGAGGGGAGGGCACGCACTTCACACAGTCTCTTCGTTACTTTACGCGAACAGAGAGGCTCTTTTCTCCCACCGTGCCTCTAAGCCTGTCCTACGGGAGCGTCCAACGTCTGGGTCTGGCCGAAGCAACGGAAGTTCACTACCGTCAGCGAGAGGAAGTAGGAGGCCGGCCGGGGGCAGCGTGGAGGTTTGGATGGTTTCGCGGGTCACAGTGGTGGGGGCTACCATAGAGGGATTATAGCACATGGGAACCCACCCGCGACAAGTCGCTTCCCTCCCGAAACGGGAGGGAGAGGAGTTCCGGTCAACAGCCCATCACTCTAAACAAAGCCTCTGCCAGAACTCCTAGCCCTCCTCATCCGAAACTCCTAGCCCTCCCGTTTCGGGAGGGAAGCGACTTGTCGCGGGTGGGTCGTAACAAACCCGCTTCCTCTTCCGTATCCTTCCTTATGCTCCCACACGCTCCGAAAGGACCTTCCATGCCATTCCGGCTTGCCATACCCGTTGCACTCGCCTGCGCCCTCCTGCCCCTAAGCGCTCACGCCGCCGCACCCGCGCCCAGCCCGTTTGACGTCTCGGCCGCTGCCCTCGTCAAGTCCGCGCCCACGGCTGCACAGTTCCCGGATGCCGGGTCTATTACGCTGCGCGATGAGGACGTTATCCACCTGAACGCGGACGGCTCCAACGTGGATGTCTCGCATGAGACGTTCAAGATCTTCAACCAGCGCGGCCGCGACAAGGCCGAGATCAGCATCTCGTTTAACGCTTCCAACGAGAAGATCTCTAACGTCCATGCCCGGACGATTAAGCCCGATGGGACCGTGCTGGTCGCTGGTCCGGGCGACATCCACCAGTCTGCTCCGTTCTCCGAGTACGCCATGTACGATGATGCTAAGATTAACGGTATCTCCATGCCCGGCGTCGAAGACGGCGTGATTATTGACTACGTCTACACGCGCACGACGACGAAGTCCTATCTGCCGGGCCAGTACAGCGAGATGTGGTCGTTCCGGGATGGCGTAGACCCAGTCAAACTGAGTAAGATGACGCTGGTCACGCCCACCGGCCTGAAAATCCAGACGCAGGCGCACAACACGACCGGCATGACCGCCCGCGTCACGACGTCGCCGGACGGCAAAACGAAGACCTACGTGTGGGGCATGGGTGGTCTAGACCCGCTCATCCCAGAGCCGATGATGCCGCCCGCGCACTCGTTCGTGCCCTGGCTGGAAGTCTCGACCGTGCCCTCCTGGCAGACCATCTCCCGCTGGTACCAAGGCCTGGCCGACGGCCAGATGACGGTCTCCCCCGAAATCCGCGACACGGTCAAGACGCTGACGGCGGGCAAGACAAGCGACACAGACAAGGCGCGGGCCATCTACTACTGGGTGGAGGGGCGGACACGCTACGTCGCCCTGGAACTGGGCCTGTCCGCCTTCCAGCCGCATGCGGCCAGCGCCGTCTGCCGCAACCGGTACGGCGACTGTAAGGACATGGCGACCTTGCTGGTGACCATGCTTCACGAAGCCGGCATCAAAACTGCCTGGCCGGTTCTCCTGGGCGCGGGCAAGACGGAAGTCGTCCACGATTACCTGGCTGCGCCCCTCTTCTTCAACCACGCCATCGTGCGGGCCGACATTGACGGCAAGCCCTACTGGTTCGATTCGACGGCCGAGATGTGTCCCTTCGGCCAGATTCCTGGCGGTGACCGGGGCGTAGATGCCTTTGTCGTACGCGCTGGGGTCGGCACGTTTGAGACGATTCCCTTCGGCTCCCCGGATGACAACCTCCAAGCGTCGCTGACCAAGGTGGATCTCCACGCGGACGGCAGTGCGGACTGCGAGACCAGCGTCTCGATGGACGGCGACCACGGCCTTGGGACCCGGCTGGCGTTCCGGGGCCTGCAAGCGTCCCAGGTGAAGCCGGGCTTCCAGAACATGGTGACGGGTTTCAGCCCCAATGCCTCGCTGACGGACTACACGATCTCGCCGCTGAACGACCGGGACAAGCCCGTTGAAATGGACATCAAGTACCACGCGCCCCTGTGGGCGACCAAGACCGGCCATCTCCTGATCCTGACGGGTAAGGACGTCCCGGCCGCGCCCTACGACCGCCCCTCGCGCGTCTTCCCCCTCTACGGCGACCGGACGGCAGCGGGCATAGACGACACCGTCATCACGATCCCCGACGGCTACGTGCTGGAAGACAAGCCCAATGACTTCCACTATGTCACCCCACTGGGCGACTACGTTCAGACGGTCACCCTGACGGGCCGGACGCTGACCATCCATCTGGCGATCACGTCTAAGCCCGGCGAGATCAGCCCCGCCGATTATGCCGAAGCGAAGGCCCAGCACGAGAAGATCGTCGCCGCCCGCAAAGAGCCGGTTGTCCTGCGGCTGACCGCCGACCCCAAAGCGGCGAGCTGACCAGACGCCAAAAAGGGCAGGCCATTCGGCCTGCCCTTATCCATTTGTCGCCCCCCGCTGCCCTGATTGTCCCCGATTATCCGCCACGCACTCTGTAGGGGCAGGGCTTGCCCCTGCCCCCTATGACTCCATGGCAACACTCAGAATGGTCACCGGAAGGCCCGGAACGCGCGAGAAGGCGGCATCGTTGGTCAGAAACAGCGCACAGCCGACCGCTAATCCCGTGGCGGCGTGAAGCGCGTCCGGCGTCTTCAAGCCGAGAGCGCGTAAGCGGGCCGCCTGTTCCCAGAGTAAGAGCGTCGTCGGGATCAACTCCACCTCCCGTGCCATCAAAAAGGCCCGGAACAGAAGTTCCAGGGTAGTGTTCCCATCGCACAACGGTTTGACCAGCGTTTCCAGCCATGTCAGTTCGCTGGTGACAATAGACACTTGCCCCGCCTGTGCCGCCGGCCAGAGTGGAGCCAGAAATGAGCGGTATGGCTCGATCTTCTCCACCGCGTAGATCACCGAGTTGGCATCCACGTAAACCGAGCCGGAAGGCGGGAGGATCAGCGCCCCCATGCGTCGCGCTCCTCTTGAATGTAGGCATCTACTTCTTCCGCCGTCTGGAAAACTAAACGCCCTGGCGCTTCTGCCAAGATGTCCATCACGGAGCGGCGCGAGCTGTCCGCCTCACGGGGGAACAGGACAATAACGTCCACGACCTTCCCCGAAGGCAGTTGGGGGCTGGAAACTTCCACACGGCCTCCCGGCTGAACCGTGCCAGTCAATCTCAGTGCGGCTTGCATAATCTTCTCCCGTATCTCGTAAGCAACTGGGTCATCGGAGGTAGGTCAGAGAAGCCGGCACCGGCCCGCCTCAAATTCCTCATCGGCTTGTGCGCCCAGCGCATCTAATCGCCCACTCAAGGCATCGGCCTCAATCTGCCGGTCTCATACGTCGGCTTGATATTCCTCGAACCATGCCGCAAACTGGCTGAGTTCAGGAATGGGAAGATGCGTGACGGCTGATTCGATTTCTTGAACGCTCGTGGGGACATTGTACCAGATTTTCCAGGGCGACATTCGTCAAAGGAGAACAGTGAAGG
>JAYTRQ010000373.1:0-1551 GCA_043746125.1 Armatimonadota bacterium
GGTAGAAGAGCAAACATTTGTTTGCCTCTAGAGAGAGGGGAAGGGAGGGGGGGAGTTCACTCGTTGGCTCTAATGGCTGAAGTTCATACGCAATCGCCCTGTAGGTGGCCCCTGTGGCCGCCCTTCATCCCCCCTCTTTTCTGGCTCCCCGGAATTGGGGCGGGGGGAAGGGCACGACTTTTAGGAGCGCTGGCCGTCTTGCTGGCGTTCTGCACCGGCAGCATGTGGATCGAAAAGTACGGATCAGGCAGAACGAAGGCGGAGACGAAACGCTGAAAAATGACGCCCGTGCGGCCAGCATCCCCTACTTCCGCTCGGCGTACCACTGCTCCATGAACCTCTTATACTCCCCTTGCTGCTCCTTGATTGGACGCCACCAGGCCTCGTTCGCCCTGTACCACGCCACCGTCTCTTCCAGGCGCTCCGCAAATCGCCCCGGCTCCGGCGCGTACCCCAGCGCCCGAATCTTGGAGCAGTCCAGCGAGTAGCGCCGGTCGTGCCCCGGACGGTCCTGCACGTAGCGGATCAGCGTCTCCGGCTTCCCCAGCAGGCCCAGCAGAAGGCGCACAATCTCTAGATTCGGCCGGTCATTCTCCCCGCCCACATTGTACGCCTCACCCGGCGTGCCCTCGTGCAGCGCCAGGTCTATGCCCCGGCAGTGGTCCTCCACCCAGAGCCAGTCCCGCACCTGAAGCCCGTCCCCATAGACGGGCACGGGCATGTCATCTATCAGGTTCGTCAGGAACAGCGGGATCAGCTTCTCCGGGTACTGGTATGGGCCGAACGTGTTGGAGCCGCGCGTGACGATGGTCGGCAGCCCGTACGTCCGGTGGTAGGCCCGCGCCATCAGCTCCCCGCCCGCCTTGGCCGCTGAGTAGGGCTGATTTGGCTCTAAAGCGTCACCCTCCCGAAACACACCGTCCGTGCTGCCATACGACTCGTCCGTCGAGATCTGGTGAAAGCGCTCATGCTTGTGTTTACGAGCCGCTTCCAGCAGCACGCAGACTCCGCTGAAGTTGGCCCGCGCGGCGGCCATAGGATCAAGGATGGCCCGGTCATTATGGGTTTCGGCGGCGAAGTTGACGATGGCCTGGGCATCTCGGGCCAGCCCCTCTACCAAATCGGCGTCGTTGATGTCGCCCTGCACGAACGTGAAACGAGGATGATCCCAGACGTCGGCGAGGTTGGCGCGGTTGCCGGCGTACGTCAGCGCGTCCAGGACAATGACTTTGTAGCTGGGATACTTGCCCAGGAGATAGCGGGTGAAGTGCGAGCCGATAAAGCCCGCGCCGCCGGTGATGATGAGAGTCTGCATGGATTGTCTTTGTCTTTCTCGGAGGCCTTCGACTGAGACGCGCGAACCTTGCGCAGACCGGGCGATTAAAATCGCGGCAACAAAAGCACAAAGTCTGCCTCCGCAGACTCAGACCTCTTCATCCGAACTCTTAATCCGAACTCTTAACCTGCGGAGGCAGGTTTCGTGCCCTCGTTGCTGCGGTTTCAACCGCTGGTCTACAGGCTCGACACAGTCTCTAAGTTCACGGCTTCAAA
>JAYTRQ010000374.1:0-1548 GCA_043746125.1 Armatimonadota bacterium
GTCGACAGCATATCGTATTCGGCCATGCCGTTGGCGCAGCCCCACTCCATCGCCGCCAGCGTCAGACGATTGCCCGCACAGGTGGGGCGGTACTCCTCGCGCATGATTGCCGTCATGGCGTATAGTGTCGTGGGGCCGATCATGTCCATCTCCATGGCGGCGAACTTGTCACCATCGTGCAGGGAGAACGTCTTCAGACGCCCTTGTTCCGCCAGGAGGCGGAGACTTAGCAACAGATCGTCCTTGCGCGTGGCCGCCACGCGGCTCCCCGCGTCCCGCCATTTTGCCTGCCAGTGTTCCAGCGCCTCCGGCAGATCGTCGTAGCGGTCTTCAGCCAACTTCAGGCCGGCGGCGTGGCGACGACACTGCCGGTCTTTCTTCTGATATTTAGTGCGCCGCATCAGCCCCTCGTAAGTGGGTTCCAAAGCGACCACCCAGGACTCCTCAGGCCGCAGCATCCGCGTGTTGAAGGGAAGGCGGGTGAAAGTGACGCTGTTGCAGTCGATCTCTCGCCCCAACGCCCCCAATGCCGCGTCCGTGTACTCCGGCAGCACGAAGAAGAGCGCATAGGGCATCACGTACTGCGTCAAAAGCTGCCACGACATCTTGCCCCGCTTCCGAAGCGGCACGACGCCCACCGGCGTGCCGTCCGGGGCGCGGACCACGGCGATCTTCTGCCGGTCCCATCCAACCCCGTCCTCCCACAGCGCTTGCACCAAAGCCGGGTCCATCAGGTCGTCGTAAGGCAGGGCTGCGAAGGCCTCAGCAACGGCCTCCGACCATCTCTTGTGCCACTCTATCCGCACCTGCGCGGAAGGAGGAGGAGGAGCCAGAGCTGACAGTCCGGTGAGACCGTCTGCTTCCTGAACAGGGATTTCCTCATCAAGATTCGCTATAGTGAGTGCCATTATTTCTTATCGCGGAGACGCCAGAAGGCGTCTTTGGCACATTCCAGGACGCAGCCCAGCGCCTCAGAGCCGAAAGGGCTGCGAACCAGCCGGTATCCGCGCACTTCCGGCTGTGCCCACTGCCGCTTAAAGTCGCCGGCAGTGGTCATCATGTCGTATTCGGCCAGGCCTTCGGCACAGGCCCACTCCATCGCCGCCAGCGTCAGGCGGATACCGGCGTGGCACTTACGGTACTCGTCCCGCTGAACCTTCGTAATCGCGTACAAAATTCGGGGGCCGATCATCCCGATCCCCATAGCGGCAAACTTGTCACCGTCGTACAGGGAAAAGGTCTTGAGTCTTCCCTGCTCCGCCAGCACTTGAAATCCCAGCAGCAGGTCATCCTTGCGACCGGCGGTGGAGTAACTCCCCACCGCGGTCCACTTCGCCTGCCAGCATGCGAGAGCCTCCGGCAAAGCCGCGTAATCGTCTTCGCGCAGGTTCATGTCGGCAGTCTGCCGGCGGTACAGGCGATCTTTTTGGGCGTATTTGGTGCGCCGCATCAGTTCGTCATAGGACGGCCCCAACCGCGTCACCCAGGACTCTTCGGGCCGAAGCATCCGGGTGTTTGCGGGCAACCGGGTGAAACTGACGCTGTAGC
>JAYTRQ010000375.1:0-5116 GCA_043746125.1 Armatimonadota bacterium
CTCCCGCGCGCGTCGCCTCGGTCAAAGAGGAGCGTGGCCGGGTCCGGCTGGGTGACGGTGACGCCCTCGGCAAAGGCCGGCGTCTCTGCCGCTGCCGCCTCGCCATCGTGCAGGGCCGGCTCAAAGAACAGCGCGAACTCCGATAGGGCCGGCTCCGCCATACTTCGGGTGACCCGCAGGCGGAACCGGTCGGACGTGATGGCGTCGAAACGCAGCAGGCGCTGTGCGCCGACGGCCTCCGCCTGCGCGACGGTCTGCCAGCCGCCGTCCTGCCAGGCGTCCATCTCCCAGGCATCCACGCGCTGCCCAAGCTCCAGGCGTTCGCGCAGCCGGACAACGTTCACTGATTGTGGGGCGGGCAGTGCGAGGGTGACTTCGTTGGGCGCGGAAACGACGTCCGCTCCGGCGGCCAGGTCGCGCCCGAACGTCGCGTTCAGATGCACCCGGAAGCCGCGTAGCGAGTCCCGGTCTGGCTCGGGGATGCGGCCCCGCCGATCCGGCGTCAGGTTCAGGAGGAAGTTCGCCCCGCGCCCGACGGACTGAAAGTAAAGTTTGGTCAGGTTCCCCGGGGAGCGGACTCGGTCCGTCTCGCTCTCGTGCCAGAACCATCCCGGCCGGATGGAGACGTCGCACTCGGGGATGAGCCACGTCTCGCCGTCCCGGTCGCCCCGGTTGAGCCGTGCGTGGTCGGCCGCGCCCGGCACGTCGCCCCCCACATTCAGCGTTGCCCAGCACGGGTCGCCCGCGATGCCATCCTCGTTGCCGACCCAGCGGACGTCCGGCCCGGCGTCGGAAAACATCACCGCCTCCGGCTGTAACTCGCGCACGATCTTCCACGTCTCAGGCCAGCCGTAGTAGGCCGCCGGGTCAATACGCCGCATCTCACGTGCCCCGCCGTAGTACCCGTCGCCGCCGTTCGCGCCGTCAAACCAGACCTCAAACAGAGGCCCATAGTTCGTCAGCAGCTCGCGCAACTGCGGCCGGTAGACGTCGGTCACGTACGCGGGCGTGCCGTAGAGCGAGCTGTTGCGGTCCCACGGGGACAGATAGACTCCGAACTCGATCCCGGCCCGCCGGCAGGCGTCGGACACCTCGCGGACCACGTCGCCCCGCCCCTGCCGAAACGGGCTTGCGGCGACCGAATGGTTTGTTGTCTTCGTGGGCCAGAGGCAAAAGCCGTCATGGTGCTTGCAGGTCAGAATCAGGCCCGCCATGCCGGCTCGGGCTGCCACTTGGGCGATCTCGTCGGCGTCAAAGTCCGTCGGATCGAAGAGGGCTGGAGCCTCGTCGCCGAAGCCCCATTCTTTGTCCGTGAACGTGGTGACCGTGAAATGGATGAAACCGTAGAACTCCCGCCGGTGATGGCTGAGTTGGCGCGGTGAGGGCGTCGGGCCATAGGGGGAAAGGTCATCTGAGAGAAGCATTTTAGGGTCCTTTTCGCTGGCCTCAGACTAGGGCAAGGCCACCCTCACGGTTTGCCCCGCCCCCGTCAGCGTCGTTTTGACTGTCTTTGTTTTGCCGCCTGCCGTCACCGTGACGTTGTAGTCGCCTAAGAAGCCGCGCGTGGCATAGGCTCCGGCTGCGCCCGTCTTTCCCTCGACGTTCGTCCGCCACTGATGCAGGACCAAGTCCTCATAGGCCAGTTCGCCGGGGCGAGGGGTCCAGGCGCGGCGGAACATCGCAGCCCCGTCCTGCGCCCGCCAGTGACTGCCCTCCCAAAAGCCCCACTGAAGGAAGCCGTCTACGGAGGGCTGCGAGAAGGCGGCGGTCAGGAAGTCGCGCACATACCGCCCGTGGACGGCGTCGTCGGGCACGCCCAGGTCAAACTCGGTGATCTCGATGCGCTTGCCGAACTTCGCTAAGGCGTCTAGCCGCACTAATATGTCGGAGATGGGGATCAGCGTCGGGCCTAAGTGGGCCTGCTCGCCCAGTATGTCCAGAGGGGCGTGCCGGTCAATTAATTCCTGAATGTGGCCGCGCTCTTTGACGGCGTCGGGCGAGTCTGGGGCATCCAGCGCGTGGTAGTCGTTGTAGGCCAGCAGGACATTCGGGTCTTCCGCGCGTGCCCACTTGTAGACGTTGGCGAAGTTCTCCCAGCCGATTTTGTTCCAAAGGTCGTTCTCATTCGTCGCCTCGTTGACGGCGTCCCAGACGTAGACCTGGCCCCGGAAGCGGCGGGTGAAGTCCTGGACCCGCGTCTGGACGGCCTGCCGCTCCTCGTCGGCCGTCATGCCTTGGATTTGGGGCGGCAGGAACTTCCAACTTCCCCAGACCAGGTTGTGGCCGCGCACTTGAATGCCGTTCGCATGGAGCCAGGCAATGGCCTGCTCGGCCTTCTCCACGCCGCGCGGGTTGGCATCCACGCTCTGCCACTTGAGGTCGCTCTCCAAGACGACCGTGTTGTAGAGCCGCTTCACCTCCTGTTGGAAGCGCACATTGTTGGGGTTGGTGTGGTTAACGAGGCGGTCCGCAGGGGCGGCGGTTCCCCAGCGGAAGGCGGACCGTGTCTCAGCAACTCGGACCGCCGCACTGGGCACGAGCCGGCCCGCCGCGTCTACGACTTGGACGGTCAGGTCGGCCTTACGGATCTTCTCGATCCGGGCTAAGGCGGGCGCACGCCAATCGTCCGATGCGTCCACGCCGCCGTAGTAGTCCAGGGTAGGGGAGAACAGCGAAGCGGGGGCCTGACCGTAGGACTCGAAACGAAGCCCGGCGACCTCGACGACGCCTTTGTCCTGGCCGATGAACAATTTGGCCTGGGACTCGCCGGGCGCGAAGCCCTGGGCGGCGGTGCCGACGAATCGGTATTCCTTCCACTTGGAGGTCAGCTGGACCGTCTGGATCAGCGACTTGGTGTTCGGGGCCCGCGCCAACTCGTAGATCGCTGTGACGCGGCAGTGGTCGGGACTCCGCATCCAGGCGCGGAAGTAGAGGGCCTCCTCATGCCCGACCGTCTTCTGGACGACCTGGCCGATCTGCACGGTCCAGGGCGCGTCCGGGGCGGCCTGGGTCGTCGTCAGCCGTAGAGCTTTTTTGTAGGCCGCCGCGCCCGGCTGCGCGTCCACGACCTCCGTTTGCACAGCCCCGGCCGGCGTCCACGTCCCGGTGAGGGGGGCGGCGAAGTCGCCGTTCTCGATCAGTGATACGGGCGCGTCGGGCGTCGCGCCCGAACCGATTTGCAGGCCGGCCGGGGCATCCGGGTTGAAGAGCCGGATGCCGGTGATCTCAACGACCCCCTTGCCGCCGCCTAGGTGGAAGATGGCGTCCGCACTGCCTGTCGCGTAATCGGAGTCGCTGACGCCGTGCAGTTCGTACTCTTTCCACTGGGGCGTGAGCGGGAGGCTGCCGGACAGGAACTTGACATGCCCGCCGCTATTCTGCTCGACAAACGCGCCGATCGTGAGCGATTGCGGGCTTCGCAGCCAGGCCTTCAGCGTCAGCGCATCGCCCTTATGTAGCGGCGCCTGCACGCCCTGGCGCAGCGCGACGTCCCACGCGTTGTCGCCGGGGTTGGGGTTGACCGTCACTTGCAGGGCCTGCCGGTACGGTCCAGCCTGGGCGGGAGCAAGGGTGCTGTAAGCGGTGTCGCTGTCGGGAACGCGCCACCCCGCTTCGCCCCGCGCGAAGCCCTCGTTGACGAGCAGGTTGACGGGGGCGCGGGCCGGGGCGTCGGCGTGGCCGGTTGTGCTCAGCAGGCAGATCAGGACGAGGAAAGCGGCTGGATGCCGCCACTTGAGGTATTGCATGGTGCGCTTATTCTACGGCAGCATGACTTTTACCTCTTGACCCACCCGCGTCAACGCCGCATGAACGGTCTTCGTCTGGCCGCCCGTCGTCACCGAAATGTCATAGTCGCCCAGAAAGCCGCGCACGGCATACGCCCCGGCTGCGCCCGTTTTACCCGCCGCGTTCGCCTACCACTGGTGCAGCACTAAGTCCTCGTAAACCTTCCCGTGCGGGTTGGCCGACCAGTCGGCGCTGAAGAACGCGCTCGCGCCCTCGTACTGCCACGCGCCCGGCTGCCAGAAGTCTTGCAGCAGGACGGCCCGGACGCTGGGGTGGCTGAACACGGCTGTCAGATAGTCCCGCACGTAATCGGCCTGGTAGCGGCACTGGGCCGGGTCCTGGCCATTCTGAAGCGTGACCTCAAACTCGGTCACCTCCAGGGGCAGGCCCAAAGTCGCGAACTGGTCCAGCGATCTTAAAACCGCCTCCGGGTCAGGCATCTCCAGGCCGCCGTGGTTCTGGAAGCCGACATACTGGATCGGCGCACCCTGACGTTTGAGGAAGGCGGCCAGGTGGGGGCGATAGTTCATCTCGCGGGCCGCTGAGACGACGCGCTGCCGCGTCTCCTCCGAGACTCGCACGTCCGGGCTGTCGCCCAGCACCTGCCCGACCAAGGCGCGTGAAAGATTGAGCCGTTGGGCGATGTCTTTTTGTGTGGCCGACATAGAATACTATCCTGTGCTATCGCTGTGCAAAGACACGATAGCACGGGATAGCGTAAATGTCAAAGGCTATTTCTCGTTGAGTTGGAGGAACCGGCAGTCGAGGTCGTGGGAGAGGATGCGGGCAGCGTGATCGAGGGCCGAGTCGAGTGTGCCTGTCTCTTCCCCGCGCCGGATGAGTTCACACGCGAACCGGGGCAGGATGCCCAGGCGGTCCAGGCCGATGCGGTCGCCGGCCCGGACGCCGGCCCGGGCTTCCATCATCTTCTCCCGCTGGGCGGCGGGGAGCAGCAGCGCCGCATTCTCCATCGCTTGAAGGATGGGGACGCCCGATTGCAGCATCAGGCCGAACGCCTCGCAGAACAGCATCCGGGTCACCTGCTGCTGATAGGCCGATAATTCGGTCCAGTTGTCCGGTGCCGTATGGTCGGAGGGGCTCAACAGGAACCATCGGCCGGCCCCGCGTGGGTCGCGTTCCATCAGCCGCCACTCACGGGTCATCAGTTCGGCCGCCCGCGCCAGGGTTTCTTCCAGCGTCTCACTCACTTCACCGGCCCGGATCAAGCTCCGATAAAAGGGGGAGAATAGGGTGGGCCGTTCCGTCATCGCCTTTGACAGCGTGTCGCCCCCCTCCACGCGGTCGCGCAGGAATATGGCTACCTCGGCAT
>JAYTRQ010000376.1:0-1547 GCA_043746125.1 Armatimonadota bacterium
CGCAAATCATGAACAACATGCGCTCGTTTGGCAAGTCAGAGGCCGTGGAGGTGAGCCGCGAAAAGGAGACTGCCCAGCCATGATCTGCTATCTCTGGCTGCCCGACATCTTCGATCGGCCCTCTGTCGGGTAGAGCATCCTCGAAATTGATGCCGAGGGGGATGTGCCGCTGATTGAGGACGAGTGTTAGGGCATTCTCTCCCGACTAATTGATGTCCTGAATCAGGTTCCCGCACCCTGGGGCACCGGCCCTCGGACTCTGGTCAAGCCGGCATGCATTTATCGAAGTCCCATGAGAAAATGACCTCGTCGGCGTCCCTGCCATAGAGCCGTACGATCACGTTGCCGTTTGCGCACGCCACGAGAACGGCGAGTTCTCCGCCCACCATCACCTGGACGCCCGGGTAGGTCGGATCGGCCCAAACCTCGGCCTTGATCATACCTGCGGTCGTGCTAATCTTGATGATTGCGTTCTCAGTCCCCAGCGTTCCAACGTGGGCGTTGTCTGACATTTTCGGTCCCCTTTCAAGTCAATTCGGTGGTCACCTCGGCTTTGTGGTCTCCCGGCGGAGTTGACGCCGTTTCGATTGCAGTCCTTACCAGGCTGTTGCGCTTACCTAGACGTCCTGCTGTGTCCCGATCTCCTGTGCGGAGCCGGTGCTCGCCTCCAGCACTAGCGGCCGGGGGATTTTGCGGCATTGTGCGCCTGGGGCTAAGGCCTTAGCCCCAGGCGTGTCCCTGTTGATGCTTGCTGCCGCGGTTACCACCACGGGGCCGCTTCTTATAAGCAGCCCGGCATGCTCCGTTTTGGGGTGGCGCGTGGTCAGGCGGGTCCGGCCCATCGAGTTCGACCCCCACTCCCAGGCGTTGCGCGGATGGAGCGGGTCGTCTTGCGGAACGAGGGCACCGCCGTACTGCCAGAAGATGCTGCTGCTGTCCGGAGCCATTCCGTCCAGCAGCCAGTCCAGCTGGCGACGCCGGTGCTCCAGTGCCCCCCGGCCAAAATCTCCATAGTGGATCGTGCCTGCCAGCCGGTCGAGGGCCGCCTCGCGGTCGTTAGTCCGAAGGAGCCTCGCCTTCAAGACCGCGTCCATGATGGCCACGATCCGCTCACGCGGCGGCAGGCGATCGTATCGCTGGGGGGAAGTCATAAGAAGGTCATTGGCCAGTGCGACGTTCTCCAGCCCCTGGCGATCTAGCCAAATACGTGGGGCGTTCGGCCAGCCGGTGAACGAGTGGCCGGTCCAGTTGAGGGCGAGGCGGAGAGGTCGGCCATAGTCGGATAAGGGAGGCTCTCCGTCATCGCTTTCCGGGGCCACGGCGGCCCCGCCCGATTGAGCATCCTCCCGGGCGATCCAAAAGGTGTCGCCCATTCCGGGGTCGTCCGGGCCAAGTCGCCAGCCCCCGAACTCGTCGTTAGCCTCGTACTCCGTCCGGACGCCCTCGAGGACCATATACAGGGTTTCCGCCATATTGTCCTGGGACGCGTTGTCTTGGACAAGGGCGTGTGCGCCAACATCGGTATATCCGGCGCCATTATTGATTTG
>JAYTRQ010000377.1:0-1547 GCA_043746125.1 Armatimonadota bacterium
TATGTCTGCCTTGACAAAAGTATCCCTGCTGTGTCATACTGAATCTCGTTGTCTTTAAGACATTTTGAATTTTTATCGCAGAAGTTCGCGCACGCGAAAGGAAACGCAGTCTCATGTACGCTATCGTCCGGTCCGGCGGCAAGCAATATCGGGTGGAAGAGAAGAACATCCTCAACGTGGATAAGTTCGAGGGCGAGGAGGGCGCGACGGCGACCCTCGGAGAAGTCCTGTATCTTGGCGGCGACAGCCCGCAGTGGGGCAAGCCCACCGTGCCCGGCGTGACCGTCACCGTCACCATCCTGGGGCAGATCAAGGGCAAGAAGATCAACGCCTTCACGTTCAAGCCCAAGAAAAACATCCACAAGCACTGGGGTCACCGCCAGCAGCTTACCCGCGTCCGCGTCGAGTCCATCGCCGCCGGTTAGGGCCAACCCACTTTTTAGGAGAACGAAATGGCACACAAAAAAGGGGTCGGCTCGACCCGCAACGGGCGTGATAGTAACCCCAAGATGCTGGGCATCAAAGAATACGCCGGCGAGGTCGTCAAGGCCGGCCACATCCTGCTCCGCCAGCGCGGAACGCAGTTCGATCCGGGCGTCAATGTTGGCATGGGCCGCGACCATACCCTATACTCTCTGATTGACGGCATCGTCAAGTTCGAGGGCCACAGCAAGCAGAGCCGCCGCATCAGCGTCTTCCCCGCCGTCGTGGCGACGCCCGTGCCCGCCGTGGAAGCCGTGGATTAGGTTTCGTCGGATCCAGGTCCTCTGAAAAGCCCCCTCCTGTGTGAGGGGGCTTTTTGTCGTCTGCGTGCTTGTCCCCGTAGCCCAGCCAGAGCATGGCGCACAGCAGAACGGCTGCGTAGAACAACCAGAAGGCGCTGAGGAGCATCAGAGGGAAGAGCGCAGCGTGGGTGAGCGCGATCTTCAGGCCCCAGAGGCAAAGAAGCAGGGCAACAGCGTGCGGCCTCAGACAACGCCAGGGAGAGGCCGTCCGTCGCCGCTTCGCGGTGATGACGAACTGGCGCGACTTCTCGAAGAACAGAGCGGATAGGCTGCGGAGGAGGACAGGCGTGCTACCATAGCCGATCACCGCCCCTCGCAGGTGGGCGCTGCGGCCCGCCGCCGACCAGAATCCTAATTGGGATAGTAGCCAGTAAGGCATAAAGTGAACCAGGAACGTTGGCAGTGTCACCAGCGCAAGTGGGGATACGCCAGTCAGCAGGTAGAGGAGCGGGACCGAGAGAAAGACTAGTTGGCACAGGCCGCAGATGTAGTGCGTCCCGGAAAGAGCATATTGTATCCGCTGGGGGAGGCTGAGGCCGGAGGGTTGGAAAAGGAAGATCAGCCGCCAGTGGCGGCGCAGCACTTCAAACGTCCCCATCGCCCATCGCTGCTGCTGGCCGAAATAAGACTGTAAATCTACTGGCCCAAGCCCCGTGGCGAGTACGCCGGGGAGGTAGATGCTGCGCCAGCGGGCGTGGAGCAGGACTGAAGCGGCGAAGTCCTCAGTCAGCGAGTCCATCGGCAGGCCGCCGATCTCGTCCA
>JAYTRQ010000378.1:0-1545 GCA_043746125.1 Armatimonadota bacterium
ACGCCTTGGCGGACGCGGGGCGTTCGGGGCATGTCCGCGAACTTGGGGTGCTTTTGGGCGAAGTGGAGGCGCTTGGAGAGCGTGCGCGGGTCCACGAGCGGCTCGCCGTTGTCCTGGATGGGCACGGCGCGGAGTTTCGTGAGTGGTTCACCGAAGGATCGGGGCATAAATGGTCTGCTTTCTAGAAAGTCCTATCCCGTCGCACAAGTGCGCCACCCTTCCCTCCGAGGGAAGGGCTTCGGAAAGGAGTAGTCCCTCAGCCCCTGCACGATAGGCGCAGGCTTCTGGAAGTTATCTTAACCCCTTCCCTCGGAGGGAAGGGTGGCGCACTTGTGCGACGGGATAGGACTCCCCCTACTCAACGGCGGCCGAAACGGCCGCGAACTGCTCTTTCAGGGCGGGATACAGCGCCCGGTAGACGCCGTAATACTTCTGGTACTCGGCGTGAGCCTGCGGATCAGGCGCGGTCTCGGAGACGGTCTGGATCGCCGCCCGGCACGCCTCAGCCACGGTCGGATGCGCCCCTGTGCCCACTGCCGCCAGCAGAGCCGCCCCTAGAGCGGGGCCTTCGTCCACGGAGAGCGTCCCGTGCGGGTGGCCCGTCACGTCCGCATGGATCTGACGCCAGAAAGGGGACTTGGCCCCCCCGCCGGACGCCCGCACCTGCGAGACCGGCACACCGATCTCGTTGAAGATCTGGAACGTGTCGTTGAGTGCGTAGGCGACACCCTCGAAGACGGCCCGCGCGAAGTGCTGACGCTGGTGCCGCAGGGTGATCCCGAAGAACGTCCCGCGCGCGTTCGCGTCCGGGTACGGCGTCCGCTCCCCCGTCAGGTACGGCAGAAACACCAGGCCCTCCGAGCCGGGCGGGACCGTCGCCGCGCCCGCCGCCATCAGCGTGTACGGGTCGTCGCCGGTCGTCCGCCCGACAACGCCTTCAGGCTGAAAGAACGTGTCCCGCAGCCAGCGCAGGCTGCCACCCGCCGACAGCACGACGCCCATCGTGTGCCACTTACCCGGCACGGCGTGGCAGAACGTGTGGACGCGCAGCTTGGGGTCGGTCGCGGGCGTGTCCGAGTAGGCGAACACGACGCCACTGGTCCCCACCGTGCTGGAGACGACGCCCGCTTCGACGATGCCGCTGCCGACCGCCCCCGCCGCCTGGTCCCCGCCCCCACCCGCCACGGGCGTGCCGACGGCCAGCCCGGTGAGACCCGCCGCCTCGGCGTGGACGTGCCCGGTGATCTCAATGCTCTCGGCGCACTCCGGCATGAACGAGCGCGGGATACCCGCCGCCGCCAAAACTTCTTCCGACCAGCGCCTATTCTTGACGTCCAAAAGTGCCGTCCCGCTGGCGTCCGACACTTCGGTCGCATGAACGCCCGTCAGCTTGTACCGGATGTAGTCTTTGGGCAGCAGCACTTTGACGACCTTGTCATAGGTCTCACGCTCGTGGTTCCGCAGCCAGACGATCTTGGGGGCCGTAAATCCCGTCAGAACGGGGTTACTGATATAATTGACCAGATTCTCCCGCCCGACCTCACC
>JAYTRQ010000379.1:0-1544 GCA_043746125.1 Armatimonadota bacterium
CGTCTTAAAGGACGTCGTTCGCGCCCGCCCCAAAGTGATTACCGTCTTCGTCCGCCGTGACGCCCTGACCCATTTCGTCTTTATCGAGCCGGATTGGACGCGCCTCGCCGCCTCCGAGTAGACCATTCTCGCCGTATCACGAAAGGCACCATTATGCTCTCCCCCCGCCATTTGCTCGCCGCCGTCTGTCTCTGCTTCGCTGTCTGCATCGCCCCGGCCCAGGCCCAAGAGGCCGCTCAGATCCAGGCCCTGGTCGCAAAAGAAGCGCCCGCCATCGTCACCGTCAAGGCCGTCCTCAAGGTTGAGATGAAGGGGGCGGGCGCAGGAACAGAATCGCGCACCGAGATGCAGGGCGTGGTCGTGGACCCGTCCGGCCTGATTATGATCTCCAACGTCCCATACTCCACGGCCAAGTTGATGGAGATGATGGGGATGCCCCTGGAAGCCGCCGCCGGCGCTCCCAAGATCACGCCGACCGACTTTAAGGTCATCTTCGAGCGCGAGTCCAAAGAGTACCCGGCCTTTCTGGCCGCGAGTGACACGACTCTGGGCTTGACGTTCCTGAAGATCGAAGATTTAGGGGGCCGCATCCTGACGTCGGTCTCGTTCGCGAACGCGCCGACACCCGCCCTGGGCGACGCGGTTATCGCCCTGGCCCGCATGAGCAAGGGCTACGACTACGCCCCCTACTACGAGAGCGCCCGCGTCAGTGGGACCATCGCCAAGCCCCGCGCCGCCCTGATGCTGGACGGCAGCGCCTCCGACATGGGCTTGCCCATCTTCACCCTGGCCGGCGACCCCGTGGGCGTCCTGACCAGCGTGGCGGCGGGCGTCTCGTCCAGCGACTCGAACGAGGCCATGAGCATGAAGATGATGATGCGGATGTTCGGCGGCGGCGGCGGCAGCCGCCCCGGCGTCTTCGTCGTTCCCGGCTCCGCCGTCGCCCCCGTCATCGCCCAGGCCCAGGCGCGGGCCGTCGAGATCGCCGCCCAGCGGGCCAAGACGCCGCCGGCCGCACCCGTTGTGCCTGCCAAGTAGGCAGACGAGAATAGGGCGAACACGAGGTTCGTGCCCTACGATCCGGCCTTGTTCTGACCGGCTCCGTAGGGGCAAACCTCGTGTTCGCCCCCTCCCTTAGCCAATCGGCAGAGTGGGGACGTCTACGGTGCGGCTTTCCACGGTCCCCGCCTCGCTGTCATAGATTACATAGTGCGGCTTGTGGATGCCGTCGCGCCCGTACCCGATGGCCCCAACGCACACAATGTAGCGGTCTTCGGGGTCAAGCGCAAACGGGGTATTGGGAATGACGCCATACTCGGTCGCCTGGCAGGAGTGGGCGCACCGCTCGCCGTAGAGCATGGGGATGTGAGCGTGCCCGACGAAGACCAGACGCGCATCCGTCTCGTCAAAAGCGTTCCAGGCTTCGTACTGGTCACTGATGTTACACAGGCGTTTGGGCATGTCGGGTAAAATGCGGGTATGGACAAGCCGCTTCTTGACCTGTACGCGGATTATCTGATCTCGTCGTTCGGTCCGACCACCGC
>JAYTRQ010000380.1:0-1544 GCA_043746125.1 Armatimonadota bacterium
GACGCCATCGTCAGCGGCCGGCGGCTGAACTTGCGGATAGTCAGGGTCGGACCGTTGAGCGCGAGGGGAGGCAGTATCACGTTCAGGCGGCTGCCATCCGGGAGCCGTCCGTCGGCCATCGGGCTGGCCTCGTCCACGCGGCGGCCGAGCGGGGACAGGATGCGCTCAATCAGGCGCATCAAGTGGGCGGCATCGTCAAAAGCGGCCTCGGACCGGCACAGACGGCCGTTCCGCTCGACAAACACCTGGTCCGGGCCGTTGACCATGATCTCGGTGATGGTGTCGTCTTCCAGCAGCGATTCGAGCGGACCCAAGCCGACGAGTTCACTGGCGACGGCTTCGACCAGGGCCTCCCGCTGGCGGCCGGTGAAGGACAGGCCGTCTTCCGCCAGGACGCGGCCGGATAGGTCCCAGACCTGTTCACGCAGGGCCGCGCGGGGCAGACTGGACAGCCGGGCGACGTCAGCCTCGGCGACGAAACGGGCGTGGAGGCGGCGCTTCAGCGCCGGCGGGTCGGAGGGCGAGAGGGGCATCAGGCGCCCCTCCCGAGCAGTGGCGCAAGGAACCCGAGATGGCGGGGCAGCAATGGGGAGAGCGTCGCGGGAGGCGGGGCGGCCAGGGAGGAGGCAAGCGCCGTCACGGCCCGAGCCACCGGGGCGTTGGGATGAGACAGCACGAACGGCAGTCCCGCGTTCACAGAGGCTGGGACGAGCTTCCCGTCGTTCGGAATAAGCGCGTCGGCGGTGCACCCCAGAGTGCGCTCAACGTCGGGGATTTGCAGCCGGTTCCGAGCCGAAACGCGGTTCAGGACGACCCGGATGGCCTCGGGCGGGACGTAATGGCCGCCGACGGCCTCCAGCCAGAGGCGCGTATCGGCCAGCGTCGTCAGGTCAAAGAGGTTGGCGACGGGAAGCACGATCGTGGCGTGGGACAGGGCGTAGAGGGTCATCGCACTGAGAATGGGGGGGACGTCCAGGATCACATAGCGGTGGGTGCGCTTGAGCAGGCCCAGGATCTGGTCCAAGCACTCCGGCGTCAGTACGTCCGCCGGCAGCAGAGTCGCGCCACCGGCCAGCACTTGCAGGCCGGATTCGTGGTGCTCCAAATGCTCCTCCAAGGTTCGTGCGTCCAGGTCCTCGGGGTCAAGCCGCGTCAGGTCCGCCAGAGTTCGGCGCAGGGCGAGGTTCAGCAGCAGGCCGGCATCGCCGAACTGTGTGTAGAGGTCCACCAAAACCGTCGGTTCGCCGGTCTCTACGGTCAGGGCGGCGGCAACGTTAACGGCGAGGGTCGTCTTGCCCACCCCGCCCTTGGCCCCGGTGACGGCGACGACGCGGGCGGCGGATTGCGGATCGGCGGCGGCGGCGAAAGCGGGCGTCTGGCGGCGGCGACGCTCGGAGTCCAGTTCGCACACCGTTTGGGCGAGTAGGGAAGACGTGGACAGCCACGACAGATGACCACGCGCACCGGCCCGCATCGCGCGTCGCAGATCGTTGGGATGGTCGCCTTCGGAGATCAGTAGGCTTACGAGGGGCAGGCCGGACGAG
>JAYTRQ010000381.1:0-5093 GCA_043746125.1 Armatimonadota bacterium
ACGGCTGGGAACACCCTGGGCGTAGTCGTCGCCCAGGCCGCCTGTGCGGGGCTGATCGGCCAAGACCCCGACCGTGCGCGGGTGCAGCGTGTCTTCCTGACGCACCGGTTCCTGGAGGATTGGGGTTACCAGACGGTGACGCGGCGGCTGGCACGGGCCGAGGCCGAGCGTCTGTGGGGGCGGTGTGAGCCGGACCCGGACAGCCCGGACGAGCTGGCCACCCTGTGTGCGTTCATCGGCGAACGCCTGACCGAGAGGCTGGGGGAGTTGCAGCGGAGCGGGGTGGGCGTGGGCCTCAGACTGACGCCGGGCAGCGCCAGCCTCCCGTGGTGGCGGACGTTCGAAGTAGACTTTGACTTGATAGAAATCTAGCCGCCCCGATTGCCTACTTGGCATGATTAATGCACTAAGTATGTTTGCGGTATCCCGATCCACCCTCTACCGTCGGCAATCTCGCCTGTCTTGCAAGTTCCATTCACCTCCGTTATGAAAGGACACAAGAACGTGCAATCCCCATCCAAAGTCGGAATCACTCTCCTCGCTATCGCCGCCGCCCTCTCCCTCGCCACCGGCGCGTGGGCCGGCGTCACCCAGGTGAACCAGTCTGCCATTGGTTCGGAAGTCGCCTTCCCCGTCAGCGGGACTGACCTGATTAATCAGGGCCAGCCGACCTTTGTCAGCCAGGTGTCGAATTACAGCTCTCCTTACGGAAGCGTGGCTAACCTCAACGACGGCGTACCAGGAGTGAACAGCGCGGACGTCAGCGCTACCGCATTCCAGCCGGGCGGCTTCACTTCGACGTTCAACTTGAACACTAACGCTGCGACCGGCGGCAGTGCAACCGGCTATGACCTGAGCCGGATCGACACGTTCGCCGGCTGGACCGATAACGGGGCGGACCAGAAATACCAGGTGCTGGTCTCCCAGGTCGGTAGCCCGACGGTCTTCACTTCGCTGGGGACATTCACGTTCGCGCCCTTCGTCAACGCGCCGGGTTCTCAGAACTCCTCCACCGAGATCTCGCTGACAGCCGCCAAAGGGCCGCTCGCGTCCGACGTGGGCGCTGTCCGCTTTATCTTTCAGACCCCGACTCCGGTTGCGGGTGATGACACCTACTACCGGGAGATAGACGTCAGCGGGAAAGCCTCCTCACCCGTCCCCGAGGCGTCGTCCGCTGTCTCAATGGGTCTTCTGCTTGCCCTGGGCTTGGGCGGCGCCGTGGCAGCCCGTAAGCGGTGCAGGGCATAGCCCTCCCGCCACTGCGACGTAACGAGACGGCCGCGGCCTCTCTGAGAAGAGCCGTGGCCGTTCGGCGCTGCGTGTCTGTCCCAGCGCGATATCCGCGAGGGCCTCAGACTGACGCCGGTCAGCATCCCCCCACCATGCGCAGCCAGCGCTCCTCCCGGATCGCTCGCTCGTGCGCCTCTTCCAAAGCCACCGGCCCGAACCGCACGGTGTCGCCCGGCGCGAGCTGGCCGGCGCGAGGCAGATCGGCCGAGATGACTGTACCGATCAACGGATAGCCGCCCGTCGTCTGACGGTCGGCCATCAGCAGGATCGGACGTCCGTCCGGCGGCACTTGCAGGCCGCCGAAGGGCATGGCTTCCGATAGGATCTCGCCGTCTCCCGTCCGCTCAATCATTGGGCCGTCAAGTCGGTAGCCCATCCGGTCGGACTGTGGCGTCAGCGTGTACTCGCTTGACAGAAGCGTCTCCCAACCCGTCGCGGTGAAGGCCGATGAGTGCGGGCCGGGCAGGATGGACAGCCGAGCGGGGAGGGGATAGGTGGGAATGTCATTGGGCCGCAGACCCCGTTCCCCGAATGGGAGTGCGTCAAGACCTTCCAGCACGTCGCCCGCCTGCAATCGTCGCCCCGAATAGCCGCCCAAGCCGGCTCGCAGCAGTGTCGAGCGGCTGCCCAGCACACGCGGCACGGCGAAGCCGCCCGGCACGGCCAGATACGCCCGCGCCCCCGCCCGGCGACGCCCAAACGAGAGCCGTTGCCCCGTCTTGAGCGGCGAAGTCCACCAGAGTGCGACCGGTTCTCCGTCGACGCGGGCGGAGAGGTCGGCCCCGCACAGGGCGATGCGCGTGTCTGCCAGGGCGAGTAAAACTGGTCCGAGCAGTGTGATCTCCAGAACCGCGTCGCCTCGTACGTTGCCCAGCAGAAGGTTCGCGACACTTGCGGCGAACGTGTCCATCGCGCCGGAGACGGGCACCCCTGCCCGCTGATGCCCCACACGCCCGCCGTCCTGCACCGTCGTCAGCAACCCGCCCGTCTCGACACGGAACAGTGGGAATGGCGTCATGGCGCGTCCAGACGACGGATCGCGACGCCTCCCTCCTCCAAAGCCACCCGGACGGCAGCCGCCAGGACTGGGGCGTCGGGAGTGTCCCCATGCAGGCAGATCGTGTCGGCCTGGAGCATCAGAAGTGTCCCATCGCCGGCCGCGATTACCCCCGTCTGCGCCAGGCGGACCATGCGCCGTGTGACTTCAGCCGGATCGTGCAGGACCGCGCCGGGCTGACCGCGCGGCGTCAGTGTCCCATCGGACTGATAAGCCCGATCCGCAAACACCTCACGGGCCACGCGCAGGCCCAAAGCCGCCCCCGCCGCCACAAGCCGCCCGCCGGACAGGCCCATCAGGATCAGCGTGCCGTCGTCCGCGACTGCCTCGGCAATCGCTCGCGCGATGCCTCCGTCCACCTCCGCCAGCGTATAGAGCGCCCCGTGCGGCTTGACGTGCTGAAGCCGCTGCCCGTGACGGGCCGCGAAGCCAGCTAGCGCCCCGATCTGATAGGTCACTAGGTCCCGTACCTCACTGGGAGTGACGGACATTGCACGGCGGCCGAAGCCGACCAAATCGGGCAGGCCAGGATGTGCGCCCACGCCGATGCCCCGCGCAATAGCCGCCTCCACGGTCCGTGCCATCGTGCTGGGGTCGCCCGCGTGGAACCCGCAGGCGACGCTCGCCGACGTTACCTGCCGCAGCAGGGCGTCGTCCTGCCCGAACGTGTAGACGCCGAAGCTCTCGCCGATATCGACGTTCAGGTCAATCCGATCCACGCGCCCTCTCCTCATATTCTTCCGCTGTGATCGCCACGAACTTGACGCGGTCTCCCACCCTGAGCAGAGCAGGCGGCTCCCGCTCCGGGTCAAACAGGCATATAGGGGTTCGGCCGATAATCTGCCATCCACCCGGCGATTCGAGCGGGTATACGCCCGTCTGCGCCCCGGCGATGCCGACCGACCCCGCAGGAACTGCCGTGCGCGGCGTAGACCGCCGGGACGTCACCAGTGAGGGGAGCAGGCCGCCGAGATACGCGAAGCCAGGCAGGAAGCCCAGAAAGTAGACCCGATACAGAGGCCGCACGTGACGCTGGATGACGACTGCGGGGCGTAGCCCATGCGCGTCCGCCACGGCGTCCAAATCCGGCCCGAAGGCGCCGTCGTAGCAGATGGGGATCTCAACCGTGCTTCCTTGAACCCCCGAGATCAGTCCGCGACGCCGGCCCAGACGTCTTAACTCGTCGCATAGGCTCTGATACGAGACGCACCAGGGCTGGTAGTAGACCGTCACGGTCGCGTAGCCGGGCACCCACTCGGTCACGCCCGCGACGGGGACGCTTTCCAGCCGGCGGCAGAAGCGCTGGACGCGCTCGCCGATGCGCGGGCTGATTTCGTCGCCGAACGCTACACGGATGCCGCAGTCGCCCATCGGCAGAAATGTCGGAGCCATGAGCGGCAGTACGGCAGAGAGGGGCATGACTCCTGCCTGTCCCAGAAGGTATAATAACTGAAACGAAAGCCTGCCCACACTCAGGAGACCGCCATGAGCGCCCAACCAAGCTACGTCGCCATCCCCGGCAGCGAGCGCGAGCCGCTGCCCCAGGCTCAGGCCGTCGGGCCGACCGACCCGAACGAGCGTCTGGAAGTGACCGTTCGGGTCCGGCGTCGCCAGGCCCTCCCCGACCCCCGTGTCATGGCCGCTCAGTCGCCCGCCCAGCGCCGTTACCTGACCGGCACGGAATACACGCGGCAGTACGGGGCCGATGAGGCGGACTTGGAGAAGGTCGCCGAGTTTGCCCGTCAGCATGGCCTGCACGTCGTCACCCAGAGCGCCGCCCGCCGCTCCGTCCTGCTTTCCGGGACGGTCGCGGACGTCTCCAGCGCCTTTCAAGTCACGCTGAACGATTACGAGTACCCGCAGGGCACGTACCGGGGCCGCACCGGGCCGGTCACGATCCCCACCGATCTCCAAGAGGTGGTAGAGGGCGTCTTCGGGCTAGACAACCGGCCCTTTGCCCAGTCGCACCTCGCCCGCCTTCCGGCGGACGTCACCACTGTAGCTACGTTCACGCCGCCCGACCTCGCCAAGCTTTACAACTTCCCGCCAGGCCTGGATGGGACCGGCCAGACCATCGGGATTCTGGAACTGGGCGGTGGCTACCGGCCGACGGATCTGCGTGCCTACTTTCAGCAGCTAGGCATCGCAGCCCCCCGCGTCAAGTCCGTGTCCGTGGATCACGCCCGTAACCACCCGGTCGGGACGCCGGACAGCGCCGACGGCGAGGTGATGCTGGACATCGAAGTCGCCGGAGGCGTCGCGCCGGGCGCGGACATTGCCGTCTATTTCGCTCCCAACGGCTCCGACCAGAACTTTCTGGATGCTCTGACGACGGCCATTCACGACGATACCAATAAGCCCTCAGTTATTTCGATCAGTTGGGGCGGCCCCGAGTCGGCGGCAACGCAGAGCTTCATGCAGCAGTTCGACGCCGCCCTGCAATCGGCCTCTCTGCTCGGCATCACGGTCTGCACGGCGGCGGGGGACAATGGGGCGGCTGATGAAGGTGCGAACGGATGGGACGGACAGCCGCACGTGGACTTCCCCTCGGCAAGTCCCTGGGCGCTCTCCTGTGGCGGTACGTCCCTGACCGCGTCGGCGGACAACGACTCAATCGCATCCGAAACGGTCTGGAACCAGCACAAGACAGACCCGAAATCCGGAAGCTTCGGCGCGACCGGGGGCGGCATCAGCCAGTTCTTCCCCGTCCCGGCCTACCAGCAGAGCCTAACGCTTCCGGCACCCG
>JAYTRQ010000382.1:0-5087 GCA_043746125.1 Armatimonadota bacterium
CAAAGTAGGGGTTCTCGGTCGTCGCGCCGATCAGCACGACGGTCGCATTCTCCACGTGCGGCAGCAGGGCGTCCTGCTGGCCCTTGTTGAACCGGTGGATCTCGTCAATGAACAGCACGGTCTTCTTGCCATACAGACGCCGCCGCGTTGCCGCCGCCTCGATGACTTTCCGCAGGTCGGGGATGCCCTGTGTGACGGCCGAAAAGTTCTCGAAATTAGCCTGCGTCCGCTGGGCGATGATGTTGGAGAGGGTGCTTTTGCCGACGCCCGGTGGCCCGAAGAAGATCACAGACGTCAGCGCGTCCTCCTCAATGGCCCGCCGCAGGAGGCTGTCCGGGCCTAAAATGCGCGTCTGCCCGACGAACTCTTCCAGTGTCCGGGGCCGCATCCGGGCGGCGAGTGGCGTATTGGGGGCGGTCTGGGGTTTCGTGGGCGTGCCATCGTCAAACAAATCCATGCGCTATTGTAGCAGAAAAAGGATAACCAAATGGCCGCTTTGTCGGAACTTCGGTCGCTGACGCCGGATCAGCGCAACGCTTTTCTTGCCGCCTATCTCGGCTGGGTCCTGGATGCCTTCGACTTCTTCGTCGTCGTCTTCGTCCTGAAAGACATCGAACACGAGTTCCACGCCACGGCCAAGGCCGTCTCGCTTTCCCTGACGTTCACGCTCGCCTGCCGGCCTTTGGGCGCGTTCCTGTTCGGCCTGGCAGCAGATAGGTTCGGCCGACGCCTACCGCTGATGGTGGACGTCCTGCTGTACTCGGCGCTAGAGCTAGCGTCAGGGTTCGCGCCGACGCTGACAAGCTTCCTCGTCCTACGCGCTCTGTTTGGCGTGGCGATGGGCGGTGAGTGGGGGCTGGGCGCGTCGCTCGCTCTGGAAAGTACCCCGGCCAAAATGCGCGGGCTGCTGTCGGGCATCTTGCAGCAGGGCTACCCCGTCGGCTACCTGCTGGGCGCGGTCGTCTACCCGTTCGTCGTGCCGCATTTAGGATGGCGGTGGATGTTCTTCGTCGGCGTCCTGCCCGCGCTGCTGTCCCTGTTCATCCGCACCAAGGTCAAAGAGTCGCCGGCGTGGCTGGAAGGACGCCGCAACCGGGAGCGGACCGACTTCGGCCAGGCCATGCGCCGGCACGGTGGCCTGTTCTTCTACCTCGTTCTGCTGATGACGGCCTTCACGTTCATGTCGCATGGCACGCAGGACCTGTACCCGAAGTTCTTGCAGGTGCAGCGCCACTTCAAGCCGCCCACGGTGAGCGCCATCGTCATCGTCTACAACGTCGGGGCGCTCATCGGCGGCATCGCGGTCGGGGCGCTGTCGCAGAGGATCGGACGGCGCAAGGCCATCATCATCTTCGCACTCATGGCCCTGCCGATCATCCCGCTGTGGGCTTTCTCGCACTCGCCGTATTTGCTGGCGTTAGGCGCGTTCCTAATGCAGTTCTGTGTCCAGGGGGCTTGGGGCGTCATCCCGGCCCATCTGACCGAGCTGTCCCCAAGCAGCCTGCGCGGGACGTTTACCGGCTTCGCCTACCAGCTAGGCAACCTGCTGTCCTCGGTGAATCTGACCTTGCAAACGGGCATTGCCGTAGGGTACGGCGGCGAGAATCACCCAAACTTCGCCCTCGCCCTGGCCGAAACCATCGTATTCGTCCTCGTGGCCGTCGCCATCGTCACCGCCCTGGGCCACGAGGCGCGGGACGTGAACTTTGCGCCCGAAGTGGCAAGCGGCTGAAGATCACGTCGGTCGCCATGCCGCACTCATGGTTCCCACTCTGGCTCCCCAGAATTGGGGCGGGAGGGCGAACCCAATTGCCGAAACGGGTACAATCGCCGTATGCTATCCTCTTTGTTTGATGACGACTTGCCCGCCGCCCCGCCCCCGCCATTGCCCGAATCTTGGCTGAACGTCCTGAAGGGCGAGTTTGGCCTCCCGTACTGGCCCAAGCTGCAAGAGTTCGTGGCCGAGGAGTGGCGAAGCCATACGGTTTATCCGCCCGAGCCGGACGTCTACACGGCCTTCCAGCACACCCCCTACGAAGACGTCCGCGTGTTCCTATTGGGCCAGGACCCGTATCATGGTCCGGGCCAGGCGCACGGGCTGTGCTTTAGTGTCCGGCCCGGCGTGGAGACGCCGCCCTCTCTCGCCAATATGTACAGGGAGCTTCGGGATGACATAGGCTGCCGCATCCCCAACAATGGCTACCTGCTGCCGTGGGCGGACCAGGGCATGCTGATGCTCAATGCCGTGCTGACCGTCCGCGCCCATACCGCCAACTCGCACAAGGGGAAGGGCTGGGAGACGTTCACTGACAGCGTCATCCGCGCCGTCAGCGCCAAGCGGGAGCCGGTCGTGTTCGTCCTGTGGGGCGGCTACGCCCAGAAAAAGCTGCCTTTGATTGACGCCACGCGGCACACCGTCATCCAGTCCGCCCACCCGTCTCCGCTCTCTGCCCGCAACGGCTTCTTCGGCAGCAAGCCCTTCTCCCAAATCAACGTGGCCCTGCGAGCGTCTGGCAAGCCCGAGATAAACTGGCAGATCCCGAACCTGTGACACCGCCTACCACACAAACTGCTGAGAAGGTAGAGCCAGGCCACGCCGTCTTACAGCCGCCACCCAAGCCCGGCGCGTTCCGCGCCCTGCGAAACCGCAACTTCCGCATCTTCTGGATCGGCCAGCTTATCTCGCTGATCGGGACCTGGGCGCAGAGCTTGGCACAGGGCTGGCTCATCGTCCTCCTGGTGGACCCCGTCGCCTCGCAGCTCCTGCGGCACGGCGGCGCGGCCGCGGCTCAGGGCAGTCAATCCTCGGCCGTAGAGGCGGCGGCTAACTACTACTCGGGGTGGGTGAACTTCGCAGGCGGGCTGCCGATCTTCCTGTTCACGCTGCTGGCCGGCGTCGTCGCGGACCGCGTGGACAAGCGCAAGCTTCTTTTGGTGACACAGTCGGGTCTGATCCTCTGCGCCCTCGGCCTGGGCATTTTGGCCGCCGAGGGCATCGTACAGATCTGGCAGGTGCTGTTCTTCGCCGCGCTATCCGGGCTGTTTGCCGCCTTTGACATGCCTACTCGGCAGTCGTTCGTGGCCGAGATGGTGGGCAAGAAAGACCTTCCCAGCGCCGTTGCCCTCAATTCCAGCATTTTCAACGCCGCCCGTGCCCTTGGCCCCGCTGTGGCGGGCCTGCTGCTGGCGGCCCGCGTCTCTATCGGCGCGGCGTTCCTGGGCAACGCCTTTCTATCCCTCGCTGTCATCGTCGGCCTGCTGATGATACGAGGGCACCGGCAGCCCCAAACGGTGGGGGCGGCTCCCGCCGATAACACCCTGCGCGGCGTCTGGGCCAGCACCCGCGAGGGCTTCCGCTACGTTCAAGAAACGCCCACCGTCCGCAACCTGGTCATCCTCGTCGGCTCGTTTGGCCTATTCGCCTTCTCGTTCAACGTCTTGATCCCCGTCTTCGTCAAGTTCACGCTGCTCAAAGACGCTTCGGATAAGGCCCAGGTGACCGCCTTTGGGTTCCTGGAGACGGTGCGCGGTCTCGGCGCTCTGGGCGGGGCGCTGACCGTGGCCGTGCTGGGAAACCCCCGTCGCCAGCGGAATATGCTGATTACCGGCAGCCTCATGGCGACGATCTTGCTGATCGTCTTCGGCTTCTCGCGCTCGATCCCGGTCGCCTACGTCACCATGACCATCGTCTCCTACGGCTTCGTGCTGTGCTTCGCGACCAGCAACACACTGATGCAGATCCACGTCCCGGACCACCTGCGCGGGCGTGTGATGAGCATCTACACGCTGATGTTCATCGGTACCATCCCGTTCGGCTCGCTGTTCGCGGGCTGGCTCGCCAAGTTCATCGGCGCTCCCAAGACCATCGTCATCTGCGCCGTGATCTCGCTGCTCACGACGCTGTTCGTGGCGTTTCGGAAGGGGGGATTAAGGGACATGGACGTGAGGCCGGGGGCAGTGTGAGGAGGCCTTACCTCCGTCCGCACCGCGCCAGATACAGATACACCAGGGCACCCGTCACGCTTTGCACGTCAAACTGCGCCCCTAGCGTCTCGCGCAGCTCGCTCCGGGTGAAGCGGAAGAAAGGGATGCCGCCGTCGTGCATCCCTTCTTTCTGTCCGAACGCGCGGGTCACGAGCGAGTGCTTGTAGGCGGACAGCACGAGAGTCCCCTGCGGTTTGAGGACTCGGTGCAGGCTGCCAATGGCCGACGCGCGGGCGTCGGGGCCGGGGACGTGTTCCAGCACCTGACAGGAAACAATGCGGTCGAAGGCGTTGCCCGCGAAGGGCAGGCGGCACAGGTCGGCCTGGACGAGATGGACGGTGTGAAGATTAGCCGCCCGCAGCTTCTTCTGGGCGACGCGCAGGGACTCGAACGAGAAGTCCATCGCGACCGTCTCGCGGACCGTCCGGGCGAGGATCGCTGTCATGCGGCCCGTGCCGCAGCCGGCTTCCAGTAGCAGGTCATTCGGCAGGGCGGCCAATGTCCGTTGCGTTAACGGGATCTCGACTTTGCCGAACCAGTTCAGGAAGGCCATCTTATCGTAGTCCACGACTTGAGCGTCACGGGCGGCGATCTCGGACCTTTGCGCGTCCAGCAGGTCGCGCGGAAGCAGGCGTGGGATGCCCTGCTCGATAGGGTAGACGTGGCCCGCCTCGTCGGCCAGGCTGCCCTCCCAGACTTCTTCACCCTCGCGGCGCCGGACGGTGAGGGTCAGTGGCCCACCGGTTTCCGGGGAGGCGAGCAGGGGAGTTAGGGAGGGGAGCATGAGGACCTTTCAAGGCTGAGGCGATGTTGGTGGGGCGGATTGTGGTGAGAGTGTGACGCGCAGGACGTAATCGTCGGGCGTGTCTGCTCCGGTTGCGCCGAGTTTGCGGCCCGCCGCCTGCCGCGTGGCGGCCTTGTCCTGATAGACGATGGCCGTGCCGAGCAGCACTTTGCGGCTGTCCTGATCCGTCCAGACCCGATCCGGGACGAAGACGGCCGCCCCGGTCTTGGCGGGTGCAGGCGGCAGGGCCAGACTGACTCGGCAGCCGACCCAGTAGATGTTGCCGGCATCGGCGTGCAGCTTGATCTGGTAGACGCGG
>JAYTRQ010000383.1:0-5074 GCA_043746125.1 Armatimonadota bacterium
CTCTTCTTCGCCAACGCCGACTACTTCGCCGCCCGCCTCCAAAGCCTCTTAGAAGGCGCCCCACATCCTGTAAAATGGCTCGTGCTGGACTTAGTAAGCATGGACGACATTGACTACACGGCGGGGCTGACCCTGGCTGCTCTGTTTCAGCGCCTGGAACGGTCTGGCCTCATTGTCGCCTTCGCCCAGGCGGAGGACGTCACCCAGCAACTGAGCCAGTTCGGCCTCACTGCCCTGCCTAGTGCGGCCAACATCTACGAGTCCGTGCAGTCTGCCCTGGACGCTTATCACCGCCAAGCGGGACCAAACTTGGCAGCGGTTGTGGGCCGTGAGCCCTCACAAACGTAGGGGCGGGGAGACCCCGCCCTCTTCTTCCTTCCGTGTCCGGCATCAACCGTCCAGGACCACCCCGCGAGCCGCCGGCAGCCTCTACTCGACCGCCGCGAACCATTCCTGCCATCCCCGATCCTGAGAACGTTAAATCAAGATATCAAAACGGAGGTAGTCCAGCAACTAAGTCCATTGGCTTTGTTGCAAAAATGCCTTCGCTTGCCCTTGGTCCTCCGAACCCTGTGTTAAGACACCGGTCTACCCGGTGACAGCCCCTCTGGGGCTGCGAGACCTTCAGTGCCGAAGGCACTTCCTCCGAGTAGACCGGCACGTCCAGTGCCGGTCGAGCGACGCAGAGGGGCCTCCCCAGTTTATGCAATAACGTCGTTCTGAATGCCAATGCTCGTTATACAACCGATGGGAAAACGTTGCCGGATCGCCGGGCAAACCAATCGGTAAAAAAGTGCCAACCATGTTGTTTCACTGCGGACTTTTTCGTCTTGACGTTACATGCCAACAGAAGGTTAAATGCCGATACTCTGGAAGACACAGAAAGAGCGGCCCCCTCCAACGGACGGGGCCGCTCTCTTCCTCACCTCTCCCTCAGGCTCGCTAATCCACCTGATTTGGCTTCCCGACCTTGACCAATATCGTCGCATGGGGGGGGACCGAGACCGTGTACCCCGTCGCGAAGCGGCCCAGGTCCTTCTGCTGCCACAGGTCGCGGACGGGCTGAGGCCCGCTCACCCCGAGCTGCGCCCAGGTCACGGAGACGTCGGCACGGTCGGCGCCGAGGTTGACCAGGCCGACGGCGTGCGTGCCGTCGAACAGGGGACGCGCCCAGATCTCCATGTCATTAACGTCGACGATGCGTCCGGCGGGCTTGCCCAGCGGGTCCTGGTTGACGTCCAGCACCTCATCGTTGGTCAAGAGGGCAAGGGTGAACGGATCCAAGCGGGTCAGGTCGCAGCCGATCAGGAGTGGCGACGACAGCAGGCTCCACATCGAAACGTGCGTGATCTGCTCGTTCGGCTTCAGGTGCGTCGGGTGCGTGTTGCCGAAGCCAACGATGCCGACCATCAGCATGTCCGGGTCATTCCAGTGCCCCGGCCCGGCATACTTCTCGTGCCCGTTCTGGCTGGTGAAGATGCTGCGCAGGCTGCTCCAGTTGTCCTGGATGTCGCCGGTTGTGCGCCAGCAGTTGCCGTCCACGGTCGCGCCCCACTTCCAGACGTCCGCCATGCCGTACTGACACAGGCTGAAGACGATGTCGCGTGGCCCCTTCCGCAAGTCCGCGCCCATCACGCGGTAGGGCTTGATCTGCCGCTCCAAGCCCTCCCCGGTCGCGACGATGGTGTAGGAACACCAGTCATACTTGAGGTAGTCAATGCCCCAGCCCGCATAGGTGTCAGCATCCTGCTGCTCGTGCTGCCAGCTCGCCGTGTAGCCGCCGCAGGTCATCGGGCCGGGGGAGGAGTAGATGCCGATTCGCAGGCCCTTGGAGTGGACGTAGGCGGCCAAAGCCTTCATGTCTGGGAACTTCTCATTGGTCTGGATGACGCCGCTCGCGTCCCGTTTGGCCTCCCAAGTGTCGTCAATGTTGACGTATAGATAGCCGTGGGCCGCCAGCCCGGCAGCGACGATCTGGTCGGCGGCGTCCCGTACCTTCTTAGCATCCACGGCCCCCGCCCAGACGTTCCACGAGTTCCAGCCCAGCGGCGGCGTCAGAGCCAGTGGGTGGTCGCCACTGACGATGGTCAGGCTCCGCTCCGCGTGGCCGCGCGGCCCGGAGACCAGGACCCTGACTTTGGTCGTCCCGGCCGCCGTCAGTGCCCCCGTAATGATCCCTGTCGTCTTGTCCAGGGTCAGCCCGGCCGGCAGGTTCTTCGCGCTGTAGGTCAGCGGGGCGAGGCCCGTGGCTGGGATGCGGAACAGGAAGGGGTGGCCGGGCGTTGCGCCCGTGATGCGCGGCCCATGAATGGCGGGGACGGGCGAGTCACCCCTGTGGATCGGGAGGGGTGGCTCGCTGGAGATGACATCCGCCATCGTCTCGGGCTTATCCGTCGCGCCGGGGGCCAATGTCAGGAGCGCCCCAGCCCAGTCGGCGTGGTCGCTGTCGTTGCCGTCCTTGGCGTCGGTCACGACCAGAATCATCCGCTTTGCCCCGGTCAGGTCCACGGAGATGGGTACGGGTACGTCACCCCCGTGTAGGATCGGCGTTTCCAGTTTTCTTTTACCGTCTACGTAGACCTGAAACTGGACCGAGGCCGGGCTAGTCTTCTTCTCATCATCCACGCCGGCCATCGCCTCAAACCGGGTGGCCGCGCCTCTGAGGTTGACAAGAAGCCGGCTGACGGCGTGCGTCCCAAGGCCGTGCGGGTAGACGACCCCGCCCACGGTCATTGGGTTATTGTCAACGGACTTCCCTGCGTGCGGATCGCCGTAGTCCTGGGACACGTTTTTCAGGTTCAGCGTGTCCAGCCAGACGGCATTCGCCGGGGTGTCCTGGCCGCGTAGGATCGCTGCGTCCTGGGCACGGACGAAGCATGGAGGCAGTAGCATAAGCGCCAGGAGTCCGGCACCGGTGAGGGAAAGGCTTGTTTTTTTCATGGTTGCAAGATAGATACGCCGCCCGTTCGTGTTTCTCCTCCCTGGCCGAGCAGGACAAGAGTGCCTGTGCGGCGAATAGTGCGAACAACATCGGAGCCTCCCATGACCCAGCACCTCGACGCTCTTATCCTCTCTGTCTACCTCTGCACCTTCGCCGGGTCCACATGGGCCGCCACCTACGTCGTCTCGCCCCTCGGAAGTGACACAAATCCCGGCACGGTCGCGCGGCCGTTCCAGACCATCGCCAAGGCGGCCGACGTGGCGCGGGCGGGGGATAAGGTCGTCGTCCGGCCCGGCACCTACCGGGAGGAGGTTCACCTGCGTCAGAGCGGCACACCGACTGCCCCGATCCAGTTCATCGCCGACCCGCCCGGCTCGGCCCTCGTCACGGGGGCGGACGTCGTCACCAGCTGGACCCGCGTACTTGGTGATGCCCCCATCTACTCCATTCCCTGGAACCACGTCTTCGCCATTGACTATCACGACGGCAAACCGATTGAATTCCATCCCGACAGCGCCCCGCTCTGGGGACGGGCCGAGCAGGTAATCGCCGATGGCAAACAGCTCCTGCCATCGGCGGGTTTGGACGGTCTGGGGAAGGCCTGGACGGACCACGCGAAGACACCCGGCCCGACTGTCCCATCTCCGCTTCCCCATCTAGGGGGGACGTTCGTGGGATCGTTCGCGGCGGACACACTCCACAAGCGCCTGTACGTCTGGCTTGCCGACGGCTCGGACCCGAACATGCACAAAATGGAAGCGAGCACGCGGTCGCAGACATTCGGCGTCAACCAGTGGGAGAGCCACGACGGCGTCCAGTACATTCAGGTGCGCGGCTTCTGCTTTCGCTACGGCGCGAGTTTCCCTCAGCGCTCCCCTGTCTCGCTGTTTGGGGCGCACAATCTGATGGAAGACTGTGTCGTGGAGCAGATGGCGGGGTCGGGCGTGGCCGTGGGCGGGACGATGCGGCGGTGCGTCGTACGCGGCTGCGGGCACACTGGGGGCAGCGCGGGCGGCGATGGCTTCGTCAATGAGCAGTGCCTTTGGGAGGGCAATTCCTGGAAGCCGATTGATCGGGGCTGGGAGGCGGGCGGGGTCAAAATTGCCGTCACCAACGGTGGCCTGTTCCGTCGCTGCGTCTTCCGCCGCAACGGCGGGCCGGGCCTGTGGTTCGACATTGACATGCGGGGGGTGCGCGTGACCCAGTGCGTGTTCCAGGAAAATGAGGGGGCCGGCGTGATGGTGGAGATCAGCCGTCATAACCAGATAGATCACTGCCTGGCCGTCGGCAACGCGGTCGGGGCCGTCGGCGCGCCGGATGGAGTCTGGGCTTCGGGTGGCGTTCTGCTGGCCGAGAGTCAGGACTGCGTCGTCACAAACAACACCTGCGTCGGTAACAAGGACGGCATCACGTTCCGCGAGCAAGGCCCCCGGCCACTGGACACGCCCGATGGAAATATCCCCTACCATGACACGCGCGACGTCGTGACCAACAATCTGTGCGCCGACAATAAAGGCTACTCGTTCGGCCTCTGGTCCGACAACTTCTTCTTCGGGCGTCACCCGAACCAGGTGAAGCAGTACCCTACGGAAGAAGCCTTCACCGAATTCATCAAGACGGTCCCCGACAAGGTCTATGACCCCACGAAGCAGGCCCTAACCATTGACCACAACCTCTACTGGCCCGCACCCGACAAGCCAGTCGCGCTCTATGGTGCCCCGTGGCATCCCAGGCACCAGGAGTTCCTCCACCTGGCCGACTTTACGGCCAGAACGGGCTTTGACGCGCACAGCGAGGTCACGAACCCACTGTTCGTGAGCACGGTGCAGGGGGACTACCGGGTAAAACCGAACAGCCACGCGCGGGCCGCCGGGGCGGGCTGGCTGGATGCGCCCGCGAACGTGGATACGTGGATGGCGGCCTGGCTGCCAAAGTGGCGTTAGGCAGAGAAGGCCCCGACACTGGAAGCCCTCCGGGTCTGCCATTATAACTGATGTCATGCAGGGCCTCAGCCGGGCATTGAAGACCGGGCACTAAAGTACCCGTCTAGGAAGCCTGCGGCTGACCGTCCAGGGGACGGAAGAATCGACCCACTTTTTAATCACCCGCTTTTCATCTCCCGTCCCCTGGACG